>CAIVYW010000448.1 GCA_903910205.1 uncultured Methylococcaceae bacterium
ATGTGCTAACATTAACACACTTACAATTATTGCAATATCTAATTTTAACAACATGAAAAATAAAATAGAATCTAAACGAGTACATATAGTTATGCCTGTTTGGTTAATTGATTCCATCAAAACTAGCGCATCCGAGCTGGGCATATCACCCTCTGATTATATTCGCGATATATTAAAGCAACATCAAAAGCAGAAAGCGGATGCTGATTAAATCGGCCTTCGCGCTCAGTGCTAAGAAAAGCGTACGCACTTCACTAGGGGGTCGCGTTCGTCCATGAACGCTTCAATGTCGGCGATCTAACTCTGAGTTGACGGTCAATTCAACGAAGCAATTAGTTCAATTGGCCGACTATCAAAAAATTGTTAAGTTGTCTCTATCGGCACTTTAATTCGCCTGACTTATGTAAGCTGCGCGTTTCACTTAAATTTGTTTTCCTTCAATTTATTTGGCTGCCTAACCCGATTTTTACCAGCAACATGGAGGAAACGAAGAAATTTTGGACAATCAAAATGATTTTGTGCCTTGCAGGCCGATGCGTGACGAAGCCCATCTCTTATAGAGGTTAGTTCTTTAATTTTACTGTCCAATTCCTCTGCCTTGGCTAAAAGCAGTGTTCTATTAATATCAGGCCCTTCAGGCGTAAACATTTCACCAATCTCATCAAGCGAGAAACCGGCGCTACACCCCAATGATATTAAAGTCAGTCGCTCTATTGAACACGTTCTTTCAGGATAGATTGTCATAGCGGATGCCAGCTAAATTTGAAAACAGACTGTTGTACACCCGCAATCTATACGTCGGGTGGTGCTTTTCGTACCCGACAATGAGACATGTTGAATTCTGAAATGTCGGATGATGATAAAACCATCACCCGACCTGCAAATTAGTTTTCGCTCTTTTTAGAGAGGAGCTAAGCAATATTTTATGCTAGCGCAAAAATCGTCCACCACTAATATCAATCATGGCGCCATTAATATGAGAAGACATGTCACTGGCTAAAAAATGTACACTGCTGGCGACTTCTTCAGCATAGGTGTTACGACCTAAGGGTGTTTGCTTGCGGTAGTTTTCCATCATTTCTGGGGTGGAATGAAGCTCATGATGTTGGGTTTCTACCGTGCCCGGCATGACTGAGTTGGTGCGCACATAGGGCGCTAGCTCTTTGGCTAAGGTATGAGTAAAGACCATCAAGCCACCTTTTGCGGCTGCATAAGCACCACCACCATTAGCGCCGCCAGTTTGTACGGAAAGTGACAGTATATTAACGATGCGTCCACTGCCACTGGCACGTAGATGTGGAATCGCGCGTTTAGTCACTAGAAAAGCACTGGTCAGATTAATATCTAAGGATTTATTCCAGTTTTCTAAAGTGCAATCTTCGATCTTGGCGCGTTTGATTAAACCGCCACTATTATTAACGACGATATCCAAGCGACCTGTAGCCTCGACTAATTGATCAACCATAGCGTTGGCCCCGCTTTCTTTAGTTAAGTCGGCGGGTAACAGCACGGCCTTAATATCTAAGGCCGTTAATTCCTCAAGGAGTTGATGAGCGCTATCTGCACTAGAATAATAATGCAAACCAATGGTTGCACCGGCTTTGCCTAAAGCCAATGCCACAGCGCGACCTATGCCAACACCCGCACCGCTAATCAGGGCCACTTTTCCGCTTAGATTTAATGACTGTTCGGGTATCATGTCAAACTCCTCAAGGTGGTTTTATAGCTGTTTAACTTTTGCTAAGATCTCTTCGGCATGGCCTTCATGATTAACGCCATAAGCGACCTCAGTCAAAACGCCTTGTTTATTAATAATGAAGGTTGATCGCAAAATGGCCATACTCTTAACGCCATTTCTGTCTTTTTCTCGCCAAACATCATAGCTCTCACAAAGATCGCCTTCAGTATCGGCTAGCAATACCACTTTGAGTGCATATTTATTAATGAAATCAACATGACTTTCACAAGAGTCTTTACTGACACCGATCACGACGGTATCGTATTGGTTAAATTCCTCGGCCAGTCGAGTAAAGTCATTAGCTTCTATGGTGCAGCCCGGCGTATCGTCTTTAGGGTAAAAATATAAGACGATGTTTTTCTTGTTGCTAAAGTCCGATAAATTAACCAACTGATTATGTTGGTCTTTTATGCTAAACGAGGGGGCTAACTGTTGAACTTCTAACATGGGAATCACCTTTTTAATGAGTAACCGATTGATATTTATTTGAAAAGTTTTCAGCGGTCATCATAATCAGCAATCAACATAAAGTCCAGAACAGTATGATTTCTTCATGAAAAACTTAAAGCAGCCTATATTGGCTACGCTCTGTGTGCCGAAATAACATAAGATATCGCTCACCTAAGGCGCTATTTTTGCAGAATCTGTTTCTGGAATGCTCTGAGTGCTATCAACGAAAACCTGTTGATTAAATAATGCAATAAGTAAGCTGCTTTGAAAGACTAAACCAACAAATCGCCCTTCATCATCAACAATAGGGATATGATGATGGCCTTCATTAACCACCAGTGGCACCAATTCAGCAATATGCGTGTTAGCAGATAGCGTCTTAACTTTTCGAGTCATGATATGCCCCATCACTTCTGGCTTTTGAGTGGTTACATCTAGGCTGGGCTTAATAAACCACAACCATTTTTCCTGAAAGCTTTGATAAGGTGTCAGTTTAATATGCTTTAAAAAATCATAATGGGTGACAATACCAATCACTCGTTTTGATTTATCTAACACCGGCAACACCTTCAAATGATGTTCGTGCATCAGCGTCCAAGCCCACTCTACTTCAGTGGCATATTCGACAGTGATAATATTGCGCAGCATAATATCGCCGCAGTTTTTTAGATCAACGTTCTTTTGAAATGACAGTAAATGTAACTGAGTTAAAAGCTGACATAAATCATCCGTGCCAATATCCAGAAACTTATGAAAGCCTTGGATGGCTTGTTCTATATCACCTGAATTGATAGCTAGTAACGGGACTTGTTGATTATTTTTAATCGTTAAATGTGCAGAGCTTTGATTTTTTTCAACCTGAAGACGCGGCAAAATTAGACGATTGATCAACAGTGCTATCATCAACATGATGATCACGTTGATGCCAACAGGCACCAACAAAAAGTTGAAATCGGGTAGCTCAGCATTAACGGTATTATGTATGGAGGCTAATGCCGTAGCAGCGCCGGGGGGATGCAAACAACGTAGCAGTAGCATTAACAATACTGAAAGTCCTACCGCTAAAGCAGATGCCCTTACAAAATCAGCTTCATAATGGGCGACATAAATACCAACCAACGCGGATATCATCTGGCCGGCAGCAAAAGGCCATGATTTCGCCATCATACTACTGGGTACAGCAAATAAAAGCACCGCTGAAGCGCCCATTGAGGCGATTAAAATCCTGGTATTTTCTGTGCTGTAGAGTTGAGTAATCGTCGCCGTCAAAAAAATAGCGGCTAAACAGGCTAGGGCCGCGTAGCATTTTTCGAGTAATGTTAACTGATTGGGTGCAATTGAAAGTTTGTTGAAATAAGTCATCATTGCCATCAGTTAGCTATCGTTAATGAACACCGCGATTTACTTTGCTAAGGCTGTTCCTACATGAAAGGCATCGGCATAAATGTTTTGAATGGCAGCACCCTTTAAAAAAGCCTGTCTTTTCGCTTGATGAACCATATCAGGATGGCCACATAAATAAATGCGCCAATCCTTTAAACTGGAAATACTGGACATGGCCACATCATGGGAGCGACCTTTAGCAAAACCATTAGATAAAGTATCACTAGATAAACACGGCGTATAATAAAAGTTTTGATATTGCTGAGTCAATTGCTGCATTTCTTCGATCAAATACAGTCCTTCCACTTCTCGGCTACCATGAAATAAATGGATGTCACCGCTATGACCTTGATGCAGTGCTTCACTGATAATACCCAGCAAAGGCGCAAGGCCACTGCCGGTACCTATTAGCATTAGATTTTGATCAAGTTGATTGGGCAGATAATAACAAAGTCCCTGTGAATCTGAGATATCAATGGTATCACCAACAGCAAGCTCCTGATGCGCCCACTCACTAAAAAGCCCCCCCTTAAGTTTTCGAATATGCAACGTTAAGCTATCAGTATTTAATAAATGATTGTTTGCAATTGAATAGCTGCGTTGTAATCCGTCATGACGCTTTAAATTAACAAATTGTCCTGCATAATAATTTAGAGGCGTATTACACTTTAAGGTTAATGATAGTATGTCAAGATTCAAGAGTTTTTTATCAATAACCGTCATTTCTGTAAAAAAATCCTTGGGAGAATTTAAGCTGATGGTCATATCTTGTTCGGGATAACATAAACAAGCTAAAAAATAATTCTGATGTTGCAAAACATCGGTTAACCCATTTTGTGAAGCCGCAGGAGGGGCATCATCTAGACTACGAATCATGCAGCTTTGACAGACACCTCTTCTACAATGATAGGGGATGTCAATATTGTCACGTAATAGCGCATCTAGAACCGAATCACCCTCTTGACAGGCTATGACATGATCATCCAACTTAATTGTTTTTAACGACATCCCTATAACCTTTACTTAGCGCCCTAATACATCGTTGCGGGTGCTTTCACCGATAGCAGCCACTTGCGCAATCAGTTCCTGAGGGACATTGAGTTCAGCCAAAGTGGCCCCTAGATTTTCCATAACCGCATCAAAATGACTATCATCTAAACCTAGTTTAACTAAATGAGCGTGGCCTTTGCGCATATCTTCGCCGGTATAATTATGTGGACCACCAAATGCCATCGTTAAAAAGGCTTTTTGTTTAGCCGCCTGTTGAGCCATATTAACGTCATCAAAAAATCGATTAATTCGATAATCACTTAGCACTTTTCGATAAAAAATATCAACAGCTGCATTAACGGCCGCTTCGCCGCCTAGTTGTTCATAAAGCGTAGTTGTTTCAGTCATGTTTTTCTCGATGTTTTAGAAGGCTATTGAATCACCACATTCAGTGGATAATAAGATGTATTTTAAATACATCTTTAGCGCATTCTAAATTCCTATAAAATGCATGTCAAATACATTTTTATAAATGGGCTTTATGCAACTTACCCTTCACACTGATTATGCTTTAAGAGTTTTAATTTATTTAGCGATGCATCCAGATCAACGCGTAACGATTACTGAGCTATCAACCTTTTTTAACATATCCCGCAACCATTTAGTCAAAGTGGTTCACAAGCTTGGCTTAAAGGGCTTTATTCAATCCCTACGAGGTAAGAATGGTGGCTTATATTTATCTAGGCCGGCAGATCAAATTCGCATTGGAGACGTTGTGAGACAAATGGAAGTACACTTCCATATCGTCGAATGCTTCAATCCCCAAAAACAAGGTACATGCCCCATACAAGCGCAATGTAAACTGACCTCATTACTTTGTCGTGCTAAAGAACAGTTTCTAAAAGAATTAGATGGCACGCTATTAAGTGAAGTCTTACTTCATAACTAAGGCATCATGACTATTAGAAAATAATAAGGTGATGAACCGCTCTTTTATGTGGGTAACCAATTCTTAGATTTACAAACAAGGGTTACCCGCTTAAGAGGCGACAGGTGCTAGGCTTAACCTCAAACTCAAGCTGTCACATCTTCAGGTGAAAGCCCAACAACTCAGCAGTAACGAGGCATATCGACGCTGTTTTTCCAATTAAACACCAAATATTCAATGACATTACAATTTAATGGTACTTTTACATTAATCGTAGGACAATGCTTACTAAAATGAATATTATCGGATTTAAGACAAAATAACGGAGAAACTGATATGAAAGATCGCTCAACCGAAAGGCCATCAGATTGTGATTTCCAATATCAGTGGGTTTCAGAAGCCGCTTATTATAAAGCAATGAACAGGGGATTTGAATCAGGACAGGAACTAAATGACTGGATTTTTGCCGAGCATGACTTTCTTAACATGTTGATTACACGTTACCTTATTATTAGTACCGAAGATGGCGGCATGAGTATCTTAGGTCTACGGCGCTTAGCAAAATCAGTTGGGGTTAAAAACCCTGAAACCTTTACACAAAAAGATGAGTTGATTCGTGCCATTCAAATAATCATGCATCATGATCCTTGCTTCAACAATCATTTATCCAGTCATTGTCATCTTAGTGAACTTTGTTTATGGCGAACTGAGTGCAAAAAAATGATTGCTCAGTGGTATACCTAAGGTTTTATTATTGCGGCTAATTCTTAGAAATCAGACTATTCTGTGGTATTGGCAATAATGGTATGTATCCGTTTAGAACTGATCACGATGACAATCAAAATAAAAGGTATAGATAGACCTTCTACGAGTTCAGGCTTTATATTCCAGCCCAGCGCATGTAAGGTCTCGGCTATTTTACCGGCAAGACTGGCCGCATAATAGGTAATCGCAACCATTGAAATACCCTCAACCATTTGTTGCATTCTCAATTGCATTTTTGCACGTAAAGCCATTGAGGTTAACAAGCCTTGATTTTGACGCTCAATAATAATATCAACACGCGTGCGTAATAACTGACTGGCATTACTCACTCGCTCAGATAATAAGGTAAAGCGATACGAAAGGGATTCACAGGTATTAATAGCAGGCTCAAGTCGACGTTTAATAAATTCACCTATGGTTTGTATACCTTGAATTCGCACCTCTCTTAAATCCGTAACGCGTTGCTCGACCAATTGATAATAAGCACTGGCTGCAGCAAAGCGAAAGTGATTGCTAGAGATATGATTTTCAACTTCAGCCGCTAAGGTTGTTAATTCATCCAACAATTCTGCATCATTATGATCAGGTCGCGTCATGGCGTTAGTGATGGTATAAAGCTGTCGATCTGATTTATTTAAAGCTGGATTTAATTTACGCGCAATAGGAAAAGCCATTAAAGCCATCACCCGATAGACTTCAATTTCAAATAACCGCTGCAATAAACGTCCGGCTTGTTCGGTACGCAAGGCATGATTCATAATAAAAAAACGACTAAAACCATCCACATGGATACGAAAATCAGTAAATACCGAGGCAGCTCCGCCAGTTACTTTGGAACCGATAATGGGATTTCCGGCAAAATAACTCGATAATGAGGCTAAATCGACATCCTCTTCTTGATAATTAATGTCGGTAGAAGACGCTACGATGGCATGAGTGGCTACTATGACTTGTCCTGTTAATTGCGACAACCAATCCACGGGGACTTTTTTTAATGCGGAGTCTGCAAAAGGATCTTCTGGCGTATCATGCACATAAAAACTATAGGTACTGAACTCACCGTGTTGTTCCCAGCGTATTTGAAAAGAATTTAAATTGGCGCTAAAGTGATCAGCCTCTTTTTCAGGTGGCGTAACGCCAAACCTTTCACAAAGTGAAATTAAGTGCTGACGCTCTTGAAGCTTTTCATCGTTAGACAGCAATAAAGCCAGATGACTGGCTCTAACCGGCAAGTTAAGATTAAAAGGTGCTCTGGCATGGACTTCATTATGAAGTACAAAACGTTGCGGATGATTTTTAGGGATAGGAAATAAAGTGTTCACTGGTATTTTTATCAGCTCAATTAAAATCGCTATAATTTAACGTAAAAATAGTAAGCTAGCTTGACTAAATGCAGCTAATATTAAAAACAAGAGTCTGGCGAACAATACTTTCTAAGCTAAAACAAGCCCAACTGCAACTGTGCAACTTCTGACATCATTTCTCGCGACCAAGGCGGATCAAGCACCACTTCAACATCAACACTCGCAACGCCGGGCAATGCACGTATACATTTTTCTACGTCGCCTTGGATAACCGGCCCCATACCGCAGCCTGGCGCCGTCAGCGTCATCATGACTCGAACAGCATTACTGTGTTCATCTATCTCTTTTACGTTGCAGTAATAAACTAGGCCAAGGTCAACAATATTCACCGGTATTTCTGGGTCATAAACTGTTTTCATGACTTCCCAGCAATTTTTTTCAACGGCTTCAGCACTGGTTTCAGAAATCAAGGTATGCAATTGATGGGCTTCCATGCCTAAGGCATCGGCATCGACACCCGCAATACGCACCATATGACCGTATTCAGTGACAACCGTATAATTATTACCTAACGATTGGTGCAAAGTGACCAAGCCGCCTTTGCTTAATGTATCGGGTGTGCCATCAGGGATGGTAATAATGTTGACATCTCTGGTTAAAACTATGCTTTCTCGTTCGGCCATAATAAGTTATAAGTGAAAGGTGCGGGCATCAATGGTTTGGCCATTTATAGCGAGACTTTGATTTCCGAACAAATATAAATAAGCTGGAGCCAGTGATTCTAAAGTAGGTAATTTACTTTTGTCTTCTGCTGGATAAGCACGTTTTCTTAAGGGTGAATCTACCGCACCCGGTATAAGAATATTGGCTCTAATTGAACCTGCAGAATCCAGTTCATCTGCCAATATTTTTACAAAACCTTCTAAAGCTATTTTAGAAACCCCATAAGCGCCTAAATAAGCATGAGGAATTCTTGCTGCACTATCAGAAGTGAAAACAATAGAAGCCTGTGGGCTTTTTTGTAATACCGGTAGCAATACTCGTGTTAATAAAAAAGGCGCGTTCAAATTAACATTTAAAGTATGACCCCAATCTTTAGTGCTAAATTGGGAAATCGGCGTAAATGAACTAAATTCAACCGCTGAATGTAATAAGCCCTGTAATGAACCATATTCATCAGCAATTTTATCGGCTAAGTCTTGATAGTCATTTTCATTAGCACCAGCCAAATCAAAAGGATAAATAATCGGCTCTGGAGCACCAACAGCTAAAATAGCATCATACACAGCTTCTAACTTAGCGATATTTTTATCAAGCAAAATAATGTGCGCGCCACTTTTTGCAAGTGTTAACGCGGCAGTTTTACCGAGACCACCACCTGCACCGGTAATTAAAATAACGTTATTTTTTAAAGGCATCATCGTCATCTTTATTCGGGTCGTTTAAAAGCTGCAATATAATTAACACCCACATCTTTACCCAGTCTAAAACGCTTATCAAAAGGACTATATTCAATACCGATCATAGCCTGTAAATCAAGACCTGCTGCACGCGCCGAACTACTGAGTTCTGATGGCTTAATGAAGGTTTTATAATCATGCGTACCTTTAGGCAGCATACGTAACAAATATTCTGCGGCTACAATGGCCATTAAATACGCTTTAGGTTGGCGATTAAGTGTAGAGAAAAACACCATACCACCCGGCTTTACCAAGGTGGCACAAGCCGCAATAATAGAACCTGGATCTGGAACATGCTCCAACATTTCCATACAAGTGACATGATCAAAACTACTAGGCTGTTCTTTGGCTAACGTTTCAACGCTGATTTTTTGATAATGCGCAGTAACACCTGACTCTAAACTATGTAAATCAGCAATATCTATGAGTTCAGCACTAAGGTCTATGCCTAAGGCGTCTGCGCCATGTCTTGCTAAGCCTTCAGTCAAGATGCCACCACCACAACCTACATCAACAAAGCGTTTACCGGAAATCTCTGCGTAGCGTTCAATAAATTCTAGGCGTAGCGGATTGATATCATGCAAGGTTTTAAATTCGCCTTGAGTATCCCACCAAAGTTCAGCCATTGAACCAAATTTATTAATTTCGTGTAGATGAACGTTTTCTGTTGCTGTCATTATACTTAACCGTTTTGTAAGAAGATAGTTTACTATATTAGTTGGTTATTCGTCATCTGTTACACTAACGAATTGGATTTTTACTGGGTAAGGTGAACACCAGCAAGCGGCTTCACTCGACTCATTTACAAGATAATATCTAGTGGCGACTGCTCTAAAGCCTTAATTTTTTCCTCCAGTAGCTTTACCTTCTTGAGTAGCTCTGGCAATTTACTTAAAGCAATTTGCTCCTTATAAGCTGTTTTTTTATCCTTAGCTGGACTACCAAAAACCTGCGTCCCTGCCTTAACATCACCCGCTACGCCAGAACGTGCCATTACTACAGCACCCGTACCGATATTGATATGATCAGCAATACCTGAACTACCAGCCAAAATAGCGTAATCATCAATTTGACAAGAACCTGACACCCCAGTTAAGCCACACATAATGACATGTTGTCCAATTTTATTATTGTGACCAATCTGTACTAGATTATCGATTTTGCTACCTGTACCTATCACAGTACTGCCTAAGGCACCTCTGTCTACGCAGGTATTAGCACCGATTTCAACATTATCATTAATAACGACATTACCGACTTGCGGCACTTTAACATGTTGATGATTTCTAAATTTGTAACCAAAGCCATCCGCACCAATAATAGCACCTGAATGAATGATGACATTATTGCCTAACACCACATCATCGTAAATCACCGCATAAGGATAAATATGGCAGTTTTCACCTACGCTGACGTTTTTACCTAAATAAGCGCCAGCCAATATCACGCTACCTTTACCTAGCTTAGTGTTTTCACCAATAACCGCATAAGGCCCAATATAAACATCATCAGCTACGCTAACATTAGCTTCAAGTATCGCTTGCGGAGCAATTTGTGCTTGATAAGTTCTAGCAGGATGTAGAAACTCGGTCGCCTTGATGAAACTCATTTCAGGATCAGCACAAACCAATAAGGCTAAGGTCTTAGGAATATTCTCTAAGCTAAAGCTTTCACCAATAAAACAAGCGGAAGCGCTGGAGTTTTGAATATGTTTTATGTACTTGCTATTCGTTAATTGAGTCACCTGACCTACTTGTGCTGAAGTGATATCGGCAGCAGAATCTATGACACTTAAACTATTTCCACCTACAATCTGGGCGCCACAAAAATCGGCAAGCTCTTTTAAAGTAATCGGCATATTCATCTCTATAGTTATCTATAAGCTAATAGTGTATCAAATAGCAGGGTTTTGTCACAAAGTTTGGCTATCTAAACTACAATCAACCGCTACATAGTGATCTTATTTTAAAGCTTAGAATCATCAGATAGACTGCCTAGTCAATCAAGTGTGTGATACGATGTCAGCCACACCAGTCATTTGGCTTTAGTATTAAATAATGACTCCATCAGCAAAGCTCGGAGTAATAACACATGAAAGAATATGACGAAACTCGTAGCGTATTAGTCACTATGCTAGAAGAACTAAATAATCGACTGGACACCATTATTCATGATGTCAGACATGAACAAACGCCTTTAGAAAAAGATTTTGCAGAGCAAGCGACACAAAATGAAAATAATGAAGTAATCGATTATTTAGGTAATTCGGCCAGAACTGAAATAAGCCAGATCAAACAGGCTATCGCCAATATAGATAGTGGTCGCTATGGCATTTGTGAAGCTTGCGCAGAACCTATCAGCAAAGAACGCTTAGCCGTAGTGCCATATACTAGCCAGTGCATTAAATGCGCAAGCCAAGCCGGCCCTAAGCACTAAAATTAATCATAGCACCCTGACCTGTTTCGTTTGGCGTAAAGTCTCAGTATTACGTCATTTCGATACGGAGAGCCTAATGCTCATCGTTATACACACCCTTCAACTAAACCTTGGACACTCTATGAAAAAAATAACAGCACGCTGCGCCTTATTATTGACCATGTTAACCTCCACCGTACAAGCTGAAGATATCGGTTGCATTACCACCACTTGGAAACTCATCGGCTCTAATCACAAAGTCTGTGTACAGGCTTTTGATGATCCCAAGGTACAAGGTGTCGCCTGCCATATCAGCCAAGCCAAGACTGGCGGTATTGCTGGAACTTTAGGGGTTGCCGAAGATCCGTCACAATTTTCAATCGCCTGCCGCCAAGTTGGCCCTATCGTCATCAATGGCAAGTTACCACCAGAAGAAACCGCCTTTACCGAAGACACGTCACTGCTATTTAAAGAAACCAAAGTTAGCCGTATGTTTGACGCTAAACGCAACACACTAGTCTATGTCGCTATCAGTCGTAAACTAATTGAAGGTGCGCCTGCCAACAGCATATCTACCGTGCCGATTATGCCTTGGAACAAGTAAGCCATCAGTTAGATTTTTTAAAACACCGTTATGACACTAAATACACTCACCCAACTCCATGACGATATAGCTGTACGCGTAAAAACGATCAGCGATAACCATCTGGATTGGCTATGCCGCTTAGGTTGCGATGGTTGTTGCCGGCGACTGGCCGACATACCAAGGCTGACCACTGCAGAATGGGAATGGCTGAAAATCGGCTTAGCCGCATTACCCCAAGATCAACGTCAGGATATTCAGCTAGGCATTGCAGCTTTAGCCTCACAAAGCTCTCGCCCCCTCACCTGCCCGATGTTAGATCAAGCGAAGGGCGCTTGTAGGGTTTACGCACATCGCCCCGTCGCTTGCCGCACCTACGGTTTTTATGTTCAACGCGAATTAGGCGTGTACTGTAAAGACATAGAAGCGCGTGTGGCCGAAGGTGCTTGGTCTGAGGTAGTCTGGGGCAATCACGACACCATTGATCGTCGTCTTGGCGGCCTAGGTGAAACGCGTGACTTAACAGAATGGTTCGCGATTTGGACAGAAAACAAGGGCTTAGATTAACGGTCTAGCCACCTAACAGGGGATAACAGTAACTATTCACCTCTGCCTTTTGAAAAATGAGGCTTGAGAGGAATTTATCTACTACAATCCCCCTAAGCTCCTATTTCCAAA
The DNA here is from genome assembly GCA_903910205.1 of uncultured Methylococcaceae bacterium. Classification (GTDB taxonomy): domain Bacteria; phylum Pseudomonadota; class Gammaproteobacteria; order Methylococcales; family Methylomonadaceae; genus Methylobacter_C. Next base: position 12,695 of record CAIVYW010000448.1, read on the forward strand.
GAGGAGGACTAAATAATTACAATTTTACAACTTCGGGGATAATTAAATGAACACGTTAAAATATTACGTTTTTATATCGCTGTTATCGGCTTGTTTATGGACTAGCACTAGCTTAGCTGCTGACAAACTAGCTGGCGAACACCTAGCCGCTACTTGCATAGGCTGCCATGGCGCTATCGGACATGGTGGACACGCAGATCATAATCCAGCACCTAATCTTTATGCGCAACAGTCCAGCTATCTTATTAATCAACTCAATTCCTTCAAAACCGGAACGCGTAGCAATGCCATTATGAAAGCAATGGCTAGCAATTTGAGCGATGACGATATTAAAAATGTAGCGGCTTACTTTTCCAGTATTGCACCAATCAAAACAGAAAGTAATGTGGCCTTAGCAAAAGTCGGTCAGAGCAAAGCCAGTATGTGTTTAGGCTGTCATGGTTCTAGTGCTGAAGGTAATGGCCAATTCCCAAGACTGGCTGGCCAACGCGCCGACTATCTCGTCAATCAATTAACTACTTTTAAAGCGGGCGCAAGAAAGAATGGTCAGATGCAAGCCATTGCCAGCAATCTTAGTGAAGAAGATATGCAAGCCTTAGCGGCCTACTTTGGTGGATTATAGCTTGATAGATCGGGAAATTTCTCGTACTCATTCGACGTAAAGTTCAACTAAGGTAACTCGCAAAAAATAAAATACCCCAATAGAATGTGCTGAACGATAGTGAAGCGCATCGCTCTATCGTAGTGATGCGCTTCACGGCCGTTCAGCACATCCTATAAAAGTGGGGGGTTTATTATTGCGTCTTAGCTTATTGGTAGGCATTGCTCTTCCATATCGATTAAAAGAATACTAAATACAGATAGTTGTAGCATTTTATGGCGCATATCTATCGCTAAATCAACCTATTAAACGGTGTCATGAGCAAAAAACATTTAAGCGAATCTGATATTTGTGCCAAATACATCAGCCCTGCCATCATTGACGCAGGTTGGGATGAAGCCTTACAAATTCGCCGTGAAGTGTCTTTTACCAAAGGCCGCATTATCGTCCGTGGCAAGTTACATACCCGAGGCGAACAAAAACGCGCTGATTACATTCTGTATTACAAAGCCAATATTCCCTTAGCGGTGATAGAAGCTAAAGACAACAAACACAGTGTAGGCTCAGGGATGCAACAAGCCCTAAACTACGCAGAAACGCTGGATATCCCCTTTGTCTTTAGCTCCAATGGCGATGGTTTTTTATGTCATGACCGTACCGGCTTAGCCGCATTAACAGAACAAGAACTCAGCCTTGCAAACTTTCCTAGCCCTACCGAACTTTGGCAACGCTATTGTCACTATAAAGGCTTAGAAACAGCCGATGCCAAACACACCGTAGAAATGCCCTATTACGATGATGGCATGGGGCGAGCGCCGCGTTATTATCAAGCCAATGCCATTAACAACACCATAGAAGCTGTCGCCAAAGCGCAGCAACGTATCTTATTAGTGATGGCGACGGGCACCGGTAAAACCTACACAGCTTTTCAGATTATCTGGCGCTTGTGGAAATCGGGTACTAAAAAGCGCATCTTGTTTTTAGCCGATAGAAACATTTTGGTTGATCAAACCAAAAATAATGACTTTAAACCCTTTGGCGCGGCGATGACTAAAATCAGCAAACGCCAAATCGACAAAAGTTATGAAATCTATTTATCCTTATATCAAGCCGTTACTGGCACTGAAGAAACCCAAAACATATACAAACAATTCTCCCCCGACTTTTTTGATCTGATTGTCATTGATGAATGTCATCGTGGCAGTGCCGCAGAGGATTCTGCATGGCGGGAGATTTTGGCCTATTTTTCATCCGCCACCCATGTGGGTTTAACGGCTACGCCTAAAGAAACCAAAGAGGTGTCTAGTATTCATTATTTTGGCGCTCCCATCTATAGTTACACGCTTAAACAAGGTATAGAAGATGGCTTTCTAGCACCTTATAAGGTCGTGCGCATCGACATTGATAAAGATTTACAAGGCTGGCGACCTAGCAAAGGCCAGAAAGATAAAAATGGCGAAGTCATAGTAGACCGTATCTACAACCAACAAGATATGGATCGCACTTTAGTCTTAGAAAAACGCACTGAACTGGTTGCGAAAAAGATTACTGAGTTTTTAACCGCCACCGATCCTTACGCTAAAACCATCGTGTTCTGTGACGACATAGACCATGCCGAACGCATGCGTAAAGCCTTGGTCAATTTAAACCCAGAACGGGTTAAAGAAAATCGCAAATACATCATGCGTATCACCGGTGATGAACAAGAAGGCAAAGCCGAATTAGATAACTTCATTAATCCCGAACAACGTTATCCCTTTATTGCCACCACTTCCAAACTCATGACCACTGTCGTGGATGCGCAAACCTGTCAATTAGAGGTGTTAGATCACCACATCCGCTCCATGACCGAATTTAAACAAATCATAGGGCGTGGCACGCGGATTAACGAAGATTACGACAAATACTGGTTTACCATCATGGACTTTAAAAAAGCCACCGAACTGTTTGCCGATAAAGACTTTGATGGCGAACCAGTGATGATCTACGAACCCAAGCCAGATGAATCTGTTGTACCTCCTGATGAGGATCAGGACACGGGTATCACAACGGGAATTAGCGCGGGGGATACGGACATTAACATCCCCGACGACGAACCTAATACCAAACGGATTAAATACGTATTAAACGACGTAAACGTCTATGTAGTTTCAGAACGCGTGCAATATTACGGCCCCGAAGGTAAATTAATCACCGAATCACTCAAAGATTACACGCGCTCAACCGTGCGTAAAGACTATGGTTCTTTAGATGAGTTTTTACGCCGCTGGAATAAAGCCGACCGCAAAGCGGCCATTATTAAAGAACTAGAAGCACTAGGCTTATTATTAGAACCCTTAGATGATGAAGTCGGCAAAGATTTTGATCCCTTTGATTTAATCTGCCATGTTGCTTTTGATCAACCGCCCTTAACGCGTCGTGAGCGTGCAGAACACGTTAAAAAGCGTAACTACTTTACTAAATACAGCGCCCAAGCCCAGCAAGTGTTAGAAACTTTGC
>CAIVYW010000449.1 GCA_903910205.1 uncultured Methylococcaceae bacterium
CATTGAGGCATCCAAACGGCGTTATATAACCAAAAGCAGGCCTATTTCTTCGGTGATCTTTCAAAGACAATTGCAATATCAAACGTTTGAGACGGGGTTATAAACCCCGTCTCGCGACGGCTTTAGTTATTTATCACCCGATTATCTTGTTTGTTCTTTCAAACAGAGCCATAGGATGCGCTGAACAAAGTGCAGCGCATCACTTTTGAATGATGCGCCTCCTAGCGTCGACACATCCTATGCACTTTTTTCATTCGAATAAACCCAAAACTTAGTAAACCTAATGCTAATAGAATGATAGTGTTGGGCTCGGGCATATTTGTAGGTACAGCTTCATTATAGGTAACGTTATTGATTAGATACCAATTTGCATTTCCCAATGGTCCGTTGGCGTAGGGGGAACTGAAAGTAAATTGAACTGCTGATACATTAGAAAGCTCAACATTGAACGTTGTCCATGTACTAGCATTAGGATCATCAAATTGCTGCGCTAATAATTGTCCAGCTGAGTTATATTCTGATACTGTCGTAACTGCAGCCCAATAAATATGCCCTACGAATGGCATAATATCGAATGAATTTAAAACTACTGGTTGTGAAAATTGAATGGTTTCCCCACTCATACCATATCCGTTAGCTGCTTCATAAGGTGTGCCCGCGTTAAAAAAACCATCGTTCGTATTATAAAGATTATAAGTAAATGTACCGTCAGCCCACGATGTGCTAGGTGCACCATTAAACTCGACCATAGCCGCTTGAACTATGTTGAATGTCGATAATAATAAAATTGCGATAAAATATTTCATAAATAGTAGTCCTATCAAAATAAATGATTAAATTCTTGTAAGGAGTTTGTTCTTTCGAACAATTAACTCTATGCAATTATTAAACCTTATTAATTTTATTGTTATTTTTCAGACGACTACAAGACAATTAAGGTAAGTGTAAGTGTAAGTGTAAGTGTAAAATATCCTGACAGTTCTCTGCTATTAATAGCTCACGTCTTTTTACACTCATGCCCCATCAGGATGTTAAGCATCGGTACGAAACAAAAAGTCAGCACCTTTCAGTTCATACCGAAAATATTTTTCATTTATTAATCAAAGAATTAGAGGCGCTATCGATTACTATAACTATTGAATTTCAAGAGAATATTTTAAATGCGAGTTGTAAAGAATCCTGACACTTTACAAAGCAAGATCCAGAGCTATAGGATGCGCTGAACAACGTGCAGCGCATCACTTTTGAATGATGCGCCTCTTAGCGTCGGCACATCCTATACCCTGTAAGGGCTATGCAATTCGCACCTACAAATCCTATGCCGAGCTGGGGCTCAGCGTTCCCAGTCACTACAAATAAAGCCCAGCCATACGTCGCCAATAAGAGCCGCTATGCGCCCTACCCTCCCAAACCGGCATTTGATGCTTAATATCTTTTTGCGACAAGATGGCACTTAAATGCTCATTATTCTGCAAGAAAGGATCTTCTTTGCCTATGACCAAGGTAATATCCATCGCTCTTAAATGGCTTAAACGCCAGGAACAATCCATATTCGGCATAAAATGGGTAGGCGTATGAAAATAAATATCTTCATTATAATAACCCTCAAACAAATCATTAAAATGCTCCACATTCAACGTTAGATCATAACGTCCCGAAAAGGCGACTAACTTTTTAAACAAATGCGGATAACGAAAGGTGATATTGGCGGCATGAAAAGCCCCCAAACTTAAGCCATGAGAGATCACACATTCATGTGGATTTTTGTTTTCCATAAAGGGCAATACTTCGTTGAGTATATATTCTTCAAATTCCACATGACGACGAATACGTCCAGAAGGATGCGCCCAAGCGCAGTAAAAACTTTCAGCATCGATACTATCGACACAATAAAGCTGCAAATGACCTTGCTCTAACTTGTGCTTTAAAGCGTGTACTAAGCCTAACTTTTCGTACTC
>CAIVYW010000450.1 GCA_903910205.1 uncultured Methylococcaceae bacterium
AAATCTGTCATTAATTTAATTCACGGAAACCGGCTAAAATAGTCCCGTGGTTGTCACTTGCCTAGAGCAAACCGACCACTAAAGGGCTGGGAGAGCCCTGAGTGGAGGAGTACATAAACGGGACGGCCGCAACACTTACCAAACCCGGCTCTGATGAAACTCGACCCGATCTAACTGTTAGCTTTCGCCTGGAGCGAGGCGATCAGTTTTTAATCGGATTCCAAAACTGCTGCATTGGATTATTTATTGATGCATCAAAGATTAGGTTTTCTTTATGGAAGTTAACCGATACGCCTTTACTCTTTAGATCATCAACAATGGTTTGAAGGTCTTTTAGGTTTCTGGCTAAACGATCAATGGAATGGACGTGTAAAGTATCCCCAGACCTTAGCTGCTGGTTTTTTATTTTGGCGATGTACTCTGGGGCGCTCTCTCGCTTTCGTCGCGCTTCCTCTGCGCGCTGACAATCCCGCTCGTATTTGGCATTTCGGATAGCCTCTTCTTCTTTCGCGTATTCATCTTCTTTTTGCCTTTTAGCTTCGGCCGCTTGCTCACGCTTGATCTGCTCTTCTAATGTGAGCTTGCAGAAAGCTTCATAGGTGATTTCACCCTGTGCAAACTGCTGTAGAGCGGTTAGCCCGTGTTGCTGCAAGTAAATCAAAGCATATTCTGAAAGCGTACCACCTAGCTCTATATTTTCGAGAATATTTTGAAGGCGGGTTGCAGGGATAGTTGCACCTGGAAGATCGGACACAAAATATTTGTTAGCGAGATCAATTCTGCTTTGATCTACAACCACACACTTCCGTAACTCTGTCCCGTAACGAGGTTGGACTCTAAAGTTAGAGCAAGCTTGTCTAAGTATTTTAGGAATTCTACTCATAGCACAGGTATCGTGGGTTACTAAAATGTAGTGAAATTGATTATTGCTTGCGAAGTATAGTGCCGAAATCAGGGGCAGCTTCGTAGGAATCTCTTTCGGTATAAAACGGTGTTATTTCGGATGGCGGCTTTTGGCGGTCAGCTGACCGCCATGCCAAACAACACCGTATAAATACACAAAAGAGTATTTACTCTTTTGATGTTTTACACATTAAAAAATATTAGCCCGTAGGTTGGGGTGAGTGATAACGAACCCCAACGCAACACGCAACTTGTTGGGGTTCGCGTTGCTTCACCCCAACCTACCTGGCTAAAGTCGTTAAGTTAAACTCTGAAATTATAGATGGCGGTGAATAATGTCTTGGATATCTCTTAAATCAACTAAAAAACAAGATACCGTATTCTGTCCGGTGTGCGATAAGCCCAGAAATAAAGGCGATCATAAAAAATGCTCAAAGATTACTCAATTGAAAGCTATGAAAGAAAAAGTTTGTAACTCTAAGTGATTCAAAGCTTGCTAGAGCCAATGACTTGTTACATTTAACAGTGTTGACAGGTAGGTTACGGGTAGGTTTGTTCGTCAGCATATTTTGTTTTCTCATGTTCGAACTGGGCTAGAAAACTCTCTTTTTTTATGAATCCCTCTACCTCAAAAACTTTTAGATAACAAAATGCAAAGCTAGCATAAGTATCTTTTTCTAAAAGTGTACCTTTATCAAAAAGTTTGTAGAGTTCATCTATTGGTTTATTGTAATGTTTTTTTTGATTAGGTTTTTTTGAACTTTGGTATAAGTCTATAAATGCGTATGAATGAGCTACATGACAAAGATCTTGTATATTTGTGATTGGTAGGCTTCCTAAATCTAGGTCAGCTTTTGCTCTATCATATGCTGATTGAACAATATCTGTCATCAGAACATCTTTCATTTAATATCCGTAGTTGTTTTGTTTATGCTTTAGTTATTCAGCTAGTTGTAAGAAAAGATATGTTAGTCATTCAAAGTATAAAAGACAATAATGGTCACAAGTTACTATTATTTTCTTGTATGCACTACGCGTTAAAACCCTTTTTGAACAATTAAAAACTCTTTAAAGCTTGCAGCAATAAAGGGCGAGGAAAATATATCATTACCCTGGTTCTGTGCCTTTCTGATAAATCCAGAGATTGTTGCATCCGCTGTTTTAATGAAATCAATTTTTATAGCCGCTTGCTCGGTTTCTGCTAACGCTTGGTAGCTTTCAAAAGCTTTTTGGTATTTTTCGTTTGCTTCCTGTTTCGCTTTATCCTCTGCCGCCTGTTTTTCCTTGGCTATTTTTTTCTGCTGCTCATTGAGCTGTGCTTTTTTGCGCTTTTTTTCTGCCAGTGCATCGGTAAAGTCTTTTTTAATGGCGGTGACCACAAAGGCAGCGCTATTTTTCACTACGCCTTCCTGTTGTTTGTCCTGAGTATAGGTAATCGCCTGTTCTATGCGGTCTATAGCGTATTCGGCTGTGATTTCTTCGGCGGTTGAGCGGGTCACGCCCATTGCTACCAAACGTTCTGTTAGTTCGTTTAAAGGCGGTTCTATTATTACTTCGCTTGCTGGCTCTTGCTCAAAAATAAAGTGATCTTCTTTTTCTTCTTGTTCTTTGGTTGGTTGTTCGCGTTCTTGTTTAGTGATAATAAAAGTAATGGCGACACATTTCTGGTTTTTCTTTTCTTCTTCCCATTCAAAAGCAATATCGGTTTTTTCAGCTAATTCTTTTTGAGAAATTTTTAAAACCCATCGCCTAAAATCACAAAATTGTTGATACTCATTGTCTTTAATACCCAGTGTATTTCTTAATGTCGGTATATCAAATCTTCTTTTTCCTATCTTTTCATATTGTTTTAGTAACTCATAAATTCGGATTGAATAAATCCTTTTTAGATGTATTACATTGCCGAGTTTATATTTTGTAAATTCAAGTTTTAATTGCAATAAAAAAGGTTTTAATTTTGGTGAAAACTCAAGCTCTACTATGCCTTGGCTTTCTATATATTCAGCAGAAGATAGCCAAGAAACCTGTAACTCTCTGCCATTGTTATCTTTAAATGTTAATACATTCGATACCAGTTTTTTTGTAATAGCTTTTACTTTACCGTAAAACAGCAATTCAGAGCATCATGAAAATCCAGCTCCATGAAGCCCAGCCATTTTATTCCGGGCACACTCCCCCATCTCCGTACGTTAGAGTCAGCGTGCATTGTTTATCAAGTCGGGGGTTTTTTGTGTAATCGCTCCTAAA
>CAIVYW010000451.1 GCA_903910205.1 uncultured Methylococcaceae bacterium
GTGTCTCCTCTTAGGTTTATACCAAAATGCTTATCTGAAAAGTTGATGAGCATTTTTATTTTTTAGGTAGTCGATCATGGAAACTGAAACAGCTGCAAAGAACATTGGCGGTAATGTGGGTTCGCCACCCACTAAACAAAACGATGTGCTAAATAACTACACCGTGTACCTTTACTCTAAACTTGATAAGCTTATCTTTAGCAATATAGCGATAGTAAATGCATTACAACCACCACCACATCACACACCAAAAACCGATAGCTTTTTGTAAGATAGAGTCAAAGCTACTTACATAAGCCGATTTCATAGAAGCCTCGTTGATGTAATATCTTCGGGGCTTCGTTACATTTAAACTGACGGTTCGCTCATTTTTTTTAAAGTTCAATAGATTCAATGGGTTCCAATAGGGTGTCATGTTGTTTTTTAGCAAAACAGCCAAAATTAACCCTTAATAATCATGTTGTTATAAAAATGACCGAACCGAGGGTTATAAGTTATTACCAAATAGTAAAGTTTCAAAATCACGTGCACCATGTAAAATATGTAGAACTTCTAAGCACTCACCCTGAATATGATAGAAAATTAGATAATCTCGGTAAGGCAGTCGTCTTATTCCGTATTGTTCATAACGTGGTATCAGTGGAAACGCTAACGACAAGTCAGCTAAACTTTCACAACGACTTAATAATTTTTCAACAAAAGATAGCGCTCGTTTAGGACTATCTATATTAATGAAGTCCGCTATTTCTGCAAGATCGCGGTAAGCGGAATCCAAAATAATAACGTTCATTGTGCGTAGCGTTTAACAAAATCTTGACGAACCGTATCAATGTCTCTACCACGCCCTGATTCTGAATCAGCTAGACCACGCGCTATAGCCGCATCGAGTATCAACAGTCTTTTTTCTTTTTCCATCCAAGCTCTCATTGCTTCTCGGATAACCTCACTATTAGATGCGTACCCACCCCCACTCACTTTTTCACGAATACAGCGAACCATTTCAGATGTTAGTGTAATTGATAATTTTTCAGAGATTTGTTGCATAAATAACTTACCTTAAAGTAGTATTAAATATTACTTTATACTACTTTATACCAACCTTAGACAAATAATTTTACAAGTCAATATCAGATAAACTATGAAGTTAGTCTGCTAATAATCTATACACAGATGCTTTGCTTAACCCATACTCCAACATAATATCTTTAACTAAAACACCCTCAGCACGTTTTAGCTTCATGTCAGATAGTTGTTGATCGGATAATTTAGCTTTAGCACCAAACTTAACCCCGTGATCTTTTGCTTTAGCGATACCATCAGCTTGTCGTTCCCTACGGATATCATTTTCAAACTCTGCTATCGAGGCGAGCATATTAAATAAGAGCTTACCCGTTGGGGTACTGGTGTCGATATTTTGATCTATAACGACTAGCTCAATACCTCTGGTCTTTAAGTTTTCAGCTATCTGAGTTAGGTCCAATGTTGAGCGCGCTAAACGGTCAAGTTTGGTGATAACTAATGTGTCACCTTTACGCAGATGCTTATTACAGGATTTCCATTCTGTTCTATCAATGGTGCTAGTGCCGGATTTCTTCTCTTGGAAAATCTGGCCATCAAGTTCAGTGCAACCATAAGCTTCAAGTTTAGCTATTTGGATTTCTAATGATTGTCCGGTTGAACTTACTCGCGCATAACCAATTTTAGCCATGATTTTATCCTGTTATTTTGTCTTATAAGTCCTAAGAGTTAGTGAGACCTAATAATAAGACATAAAATAAGACGCGTCAATACCGCATTGTACCGTTGGGGTAAAATAGTCTTAGATTGTATACTTTATAAGACTAGCTAATATGTAAATAAAGTCCTAAAAGTAGTTAGGATAGTAATACTGGAATAACATTAACGCTTATTAACGCTTATTAACGCTGAGGAGGCTAGGGCGCAACGGGCAGGGATGCCTGTTGCGTTCTGTCAAGGATGGCTTGCAGGGCTTACCAGAACCGGCAAAATAGGTTGTTGATGTTAGCTTTTGCTCCTGTTTTTTTTCGTCAAAAAAATAAAAATCACAGTTAGAATAAGTTAAAGATAGTTAATATATGTTACAGGGCAAAAAAAAGCGCTGTAGGCATTGGTATTCGTGTCCTGTAAAAATAATCGGTTAGACTTTTACAACATGAGGTTAGACTTTTACAATGATTGGTTAGACTTTTACAAGGCTGGTTAGACTTTTACAACATGTAATTTTGCAGTCTAAAAAGGCAGTTAAAGTAACGTTTGGTTTTTGATATACCAATACTTTTAAGGTACAATTGAAAGTATACCCGTTTTTGATATACCAATACTTATGAATTATTCTTTGTTGCCCAACAGACATAATCAAGACTTTTTTATTTGCGATGTTTTTGATTCGTTTAAAGATGATATTGCTTCAATGGAGCATCCGGTTTTTTCTTTATCAAAAACACCAGATCATCGAATGTTAGTTTATGAACGAGACGGCATTACAATAAAAATAAAACCTAGCTATACCGGTCTTGCAACTATTTTTGACAAAGATATTTTGCTGTATTTGGCAAGCGCCTTAATGAACCGAAAGAATAATGGTTCGCCTATATCAAAAACGATGAGATTTACTACTTACGATTACATTGTCTCAACCAATAAAGCATTAGGTGGCGTCCAATATAAGCAATTACAAGAAGGTCTGGCTCGTCTAAATGGGACATTGATTCAAACTAACATTAAAACTAACGGCAAAGAAATTACCAAAGAATTTGGCTTAATTGATAGTTGGGAAATTATTAAAGAAGACGGAAAATTAACCTCTCTTGAGGTAACTTTATCTGATTGGTTTTACAATTCTATTTTAGGTAACGCTGTTCTTACTATCGACAAAGACTATTTTCGATTAAGAAAGCCGACTGAACGTCGGTTATATGAATTGGCAAGAAAGCATTGCGGTAATCAAACAGCATGGAAAATTAAGCTTGATAATCTTAAAGAGAAATTAGGCACAACTTCTGAAATGAAGCTACTTAGGTTCAACATCAAAAAAATAACTGAAACCAATCACCTCCCTGAATACAATGTTTCTATGGAAGATGATGTGGTGATGTTTACTCGCAAAGAGCCTCCCAAAGACAATAAAGCGCCGACACCTTTAGCCAAAGCTATTACAAAAAAAGAGATTGAAAAAGCGGCACGGCCCGGCGAGACTTATGAGCAGGTAGCAGATCGATTAAAAAAATTGAGGGCCAATCTTTAGATTGAGAAAAATCCTGCAAGCCATTAAATCCCTAACTTTACCTTACGCGCGGCCCCGGCTTTGTTTATATTGGTGCTATAGTGCGTTATGTGCATAAGGTATTTCGATATTACGATGCGTAAAAAAATAACAATTACCCTGAGTGCGGCTATTTATGACTGGCTTTATAGAACCATTGGCAAACACAAAATGAGTCAATTTATTGAAGATTTATTACGGCCCCATGTACTCGATATTTCTCTGGATGCCGGTTATAAAGCCATGGCTGCCGATCAAGTGCGCGAAAGCGAAGCTATGGAATGGGTAAACGCGCTTGCCGGAGAGATGGACAATGAAAGGCCGTAAGACAGCTTAAAAGTAGTGTGCATTAGCGATAGCGTAATGCACCGAAAGATTAACGTCCAACATAAGGCGCAATACACTACGCTATTGACGCCCTACAAATTACACCTTACCGCGTTGAGAACAGCAGGGTTGCCTATTGCGTTCTGCCAAGGATGGCTTGCAGGGCTTACCAGAACCGGCAAAATAGGTTGTTGATGTTGGCTTTTGCTCCTGTTTTTTTTCGTCAAAAAAGTAAAAATCACAGTTAGAATAAGTTAAAGATAGTTAATATATGTTACAGGGCAAAAAAAAGCGCTGTAGGCATTGGTATTCGTGGCTTGTAGAAAACGAAGCGTTAGGAAACCATCGATAGTGCGTTAGGAAACCATCGATAGTGCGTTAGGAAACCATCGATAGTCTGTTAGGAAACCATCGATAGTGCGTTAGTAAAACTACGATACCTATTTGTAGTGGCAAAAACCGTGTATAAATTCTTAAATAAGCTAATTTGTTATTGATACATCGATACATAAAGGTATAATTAAATTCCCCATTGGTTATTGATACATCGACAGTTATGAGTGATGCTTTGCTACCAGATAGACACAAACAACGGAGTTTTTTTACCTGCGACGTTTTTGATTCTTACAAAGATGACACTGCCAGTATGGAACATCCTGTATTTAGCCTTTCCACTACACCCGATTTTAGGGTACTGGTTTATGAAAATAACGGTAACAGCATAGAAATAAAGCCCAGTTACACCGGCCTTGCCACGATCCATGATAAGGATATTCTCCTTTATCTGGCATCCAACCTTATGAATGCTAAAAACAATAACAAGCCCATTGCTCAAGTTGTCAGATTTATTGCCTATGATTATCTGATTGCAACCAATAAACAAACGAGTGGCGTTCAATATCAGCAATTGAAAGATGGATTGAGTCGATTAAAAGGAACCGTAATCAAGACCAATATAAAAACCAATGGAAAAGAAGCAACTCGTGAATTTTCTTTGATTGATGAATGGGGCATTGTTAAAGAAGATAACAATCAAAAAATGGTTGCCGTTGAAGTCAAATTATCTGATTGGTTTTATAATTCTATTTTGGGTAACGCTGTTCTTAGCATTGATAAAGATTACTTTCGTTTAAGAAAGCCGACTGAACGCCGATTGTATGAACTGGCTCGGAAACATTGCGGCAACCAGATGGCATGGAAGATAAAACTTGAAAATCTCAAGATGAAGTTAGGGATTACATCGCCCACCCGAACCTTACGGTTCAACATCAAAAAAATAGCAAAAACCAATCACCTCCCTGAATACAACGTTTCTATGGAAGATGATGTGGTGATGTTTACTCGCAAAGAGCCGCCCAAAGACAATAAAGCGCCGACACCTTTAGCCAAAGCCATTTCAAAAAAAGAACTTGAAAAAGCGGCACGGCCCGGCGAGACTTATGAGCAGGTGGCAGACCGATTAAAAAAATTGAGGGCTAATCTTTAGATTGAGAAAAATCCTGCAAGCCATTAAATCCCTAACTTTACCTTACGCGCGGCCCCGGCTTTGTTTATATTGGTGCTATAGTGCGTTATGTGCATAATGCGTAAAAAAATAACAATTACCCTGGATGCAGCTTTTTATGACTGGCTTTATAGAACCATTGGCAAACGCAAAATGAGTCAATTTATTGAAGATTTATTACGGCCCCATGTACTCGACGTTTCTCTGGATGCCGGTTATAAAGCCATGGCTGCCGATCAAATGCGCGAAAGCGAAGCTATGGAATGGGTAAACGCGCTTGCCGGAGAGATGGACAATGAAAGGCCGTAAGACAGCTTAAAAGTAGTGTGCATTAGCGATAGAGACTGTGAAAGTATTATGGAAACAACACAAAAACAACTTTTTAATTTTGTAAGTCATTGTTTTTATATTCTGTGGGAGAGGCTTTAGCCTCGAATTCGAGGCTAAAGCCTCTCCCACAGAAATACTTTCACAGTCTCGATAGCGTAATGCGCCGAAAGATCAACGTCCAATATACGGCGCAATACGCTACGCTATTGACGCCCTACAAATTACACCTTACCGCGTTTTGACGCATTGTCCGACCGATACCACTCGTTGGTTTTATTGTAGTAAAAATGTCTAATCCTTCAAAAATCCTAAGCTATAGACTTGTGGTTGGAGTTTTTCACTTAATTTTTTATAGGCAGATTCAAATATATCAAAATCTATAGGTATTGAGTCGCTGACAGCGTTGCGGGCTTTTAGGGCGTTACGTATTTGATACCAACCGACATCCGAGCGATTTAACTTTAAATCATCACGAACATTGCGCGTGTCGATTTCGGAAAAATAAGCTTGCCACAATATTCGACCTGCATCCAATACCGCTTTTGCTTCTTTTGAGAGTTTCTTTTTGGTTAAATACTGCACCATAAAATCGGACTCAAAGCGGTCGGGGGCGTTGACTTCGGTTTCTGTGAAAGGGATAAAGTGATTGACGATACTCCACTTTTTGCCGTTCCATTCGAGGTCATTGGCGCTGGCGGTTCTTTGGCAACGATTGAATAGCATCCAGATCAAGCAGTCATTTTTGAACTCATCGGATAGCTGTGCTGTAGGTTGTAAAAACTGGTCGCGGTCGTTGAGCCAAGTGGGTTTTATCAGTCGGCGTACTGAAAATATGATGGTAGCTTGCCATAAATTTTCTGATGTAATATAAAAGCCGTTACCACCTCCATAAACAGAAGAATAAATAACAGTCTGTTGTTCAGCATGCTGTAGATCATTTACGCCACAATACATATAGGCTATAGCATCATCAGACCATGTTTTAACGCGCGGGACAGTTACCGAAGCAGATATTGCATTTTTTAGTGGCAATGTAAATTCTTTATTAGCTTTGGGTCGGTCTAGCCAAACATTAAGAAATGAATTATTTGGCAAGTTGTAAAATAATTTATTGCCTATCGGAGTAGCATTTTTGTCTAACACATCTACTGATATTTCAGCGATTGGCATTTTCGTAACGCTATTTTGATTAGTTGCCCAAATCAAAAATCCAATAGGGAACTTTCCAGTTAATCCATCAAACGCTTTGTTATGCACTACAAAACCACCTACATACTTTGCCTGCCAATTTTGTCTAAATTTCTCAAAGTTTGGCGCATTAACATATTTCATAGTGCTAAACATTGCCAATGTAGCATTAGGTATTTCTTTTGCAACTCGCGCAATAAACTGTGTAACAGCAATTCAGAGCATCATGAAAATCCAGCTCCATGAAGCCCAGCCATTTTATTCCGGGCACACTCCCCCATCTCCGTACGTTAGAGTCAGCGTGCATTGTTTATCAAGTCGGGGGTTTTTTGTGTAATCGCTCCTAAA
>CAIVYW010000452.1 GCA_903910205.1 uncultured Methylococcaceae bacterium
AAACGCAGTTTAAGGAATGGGCTTATGTCGGATAAAAAACATTTTTACGATCAGCTTGATGAGGACATCAAAAACATACTGTTAGCCCAAATCCGTAATATTTGGACGCATCATTCAACGTCACTGGAAGGCAATAGCAAGTAGCCTCGATGGAGTAACACGGAATCGAGGTTTTTGAACATTGATTTCCTCGATTCCACTGCGTTCCATCGAGGCTGCTTGTCCCCGGCGCATAAAACGATACGGCTTTACAAACGCAGTTTAAGGAATGGGCTTATGTCGGATAAAAAACATTTTTACGATCAGCTTGATGAGGACATCAAAAACATACTGTTAGCCCAAATCCGTAATGTCTGGACGCATCACTCAACGTCATTAGAAGGCAATAGTTTAACGCTAGCCGAAACGGATTTTATTCTTGAAGAAGGCTTAACCATTCAAGGTAAACCCCTTAAAGACCATAATGAAGTTTTTGGTCATGCCAGAGCCATTGAGCGCATTTATGGCTTATTAAATAGGTCAGAAAACATCACCCAACAAGATGTTTTTCAGTTACATGAAACCGTATTGACTGAGCGAGTACTTGATATTTATCAGCCGGTAGGAAAATGGAAAGTGCAGAGCAACTTTACCAACTATACTGATAACGACAATAAGCAACAATGGCGTGAATATCCTGCGCCACAAAAAATCCAGGGATTGATGTCCCAATGGCTAGATCATTTAAATAACAGTCTTACAACGACTCATACTAAAGATACAGCGGCAGACATATACGCGGATTTGCATTTGAATTTTGTTACGATTCATCCTTTTTTTGATGGCAATGGCAGGATGGCCCGCCTGCTGGCTAATTTACCCGTTTTAAAATCAGGATTTCCACCCATTGTTGTTCCACAAGAAGATCGTTATCACTACAAGCAGTGTTTGTCTGATTATCAAAACACGGTTGAAAATCTGGCAGACTTAAGCGAATTAGCACAATTACCGGCCAACAGTGAAAAGCAGAACTTTGTTGAGTTGTGCATAGCTTATTGGTCAGAAACGAGTGGCTTATTGGCTCAAGCCATTGCCATGCAACAAAAACGCTTGAAACAATTGCAATGAGTGACATCAATGCTGGAGGATGTGTTGGGATTTTGGCGACAAATTGCATTTAACGGAACCATCAACAATCTTAACAGGGCGAAGTAGTCGCTATGAATTCAAGTGTATTAAATTTAGCGACTCTAATTATCAACTTTAAATCCGCTTCCAACCTAAAAAAAATGGCCTATTTTCAGAAGTAGGGATGTCTCTAGAGATTAAAGACAACGCTTGCCAATCAACCGCTAAAAGCTTATTGCGCAAGTTAAGTAGATAAATGTAATCTAATTGTTCATAAACAGTATGTTCGTCTAAATAACCCACTGAAATATTGGTACATTCCGGAATAAAATTAATATAGTGCGTTACATCAGTAAATCCCCCCGTTTTATCTAAACTATGCGCCAGGCCTAGAGCTTTAGCCAAGGCCTTGGCAAAACTAGAGTTACAGCACTGCTGGCATTGCATGTGAGTAATAATGGAGTAATTATCACGACGATCAAAGGCAATCGCCTGTTGAATTCCGTCTAGCAACTCCGGCTGATAATGTTTTATGTGCTTGCTACCCAAGCCACCGATTTCTTCATCACGATGAAAAATATAACAACCCGGAATTTTTGCCGCAATCATGTTTAGCATCAGCCATATACCCGCACCATCATCGGCACCCAGTTGGTTGTTGTCGGCACTATAGACATAGCCACCATTATCATTAATAGTAAGTTTTTGTCGACGGTCAGTGTGGTTAAAGCTAACCATATCAGTATGGCAACTGAACAGTTGTTGTGCTGGCGTTGTGCCTAGAGTAACGATGATATTGCCATAGCGATCCTGAATGGCATTGTCCGGCAAAAGTTTGATGAGCTGTTCAACAAAGCTGGCTTCATGCGTCGTTTTTGCTAAACGGATATAAGTCAGTAATTCAAATAAAGTCGCTATATTACTAATACCCTTAGCTTGTTGTTTAACAAACCTTTCATAGGGTAATGTGCTGGGGTTCCAAATAGTCATCTGTCATCATCCATTAGTTGAAGTGTGTAGTAACTCTGTTGGATCAATTGATGATCCTAAGATCTGTCATCGTAACTATATAACATTGATACGATAGATGATGACTTATTAAAATAATAAGATTTTTAGCTAAAAGTCATGGATGGTCAGCATGATATAATGACCTTAATCTACATTAAGGCCAATAAATGACCGCGAAAAACAATCAAATCATGGAACTACATCCCCTTTGCACTTATTTCCCTCGCATGTCCGAGGATGAGTTTAATTCACTTAAAGATAATATTCAGCATAACGGGCAGACGCACCCCATTTATGCGCTTGACGGCATGATTCTGGATGGTGGTAATCGTTATCGTGCGCTCTGTGAATTGGGTATAGCTCCCATCATAATTGAATACACCGGTTCTAATCCTACTCAGCCTGTCGTCAAATTTACATCGCAGGCATTTAACACAAGGTCAATCTGCGGCCATCGTATCGGCTTCCCAAAGTTGGGTCAAAGCTCATGTAGCAGATAATGCCCCATTAAATAGTCCGGCATCCTTAGACACAACGGCAACTAGGGCTAAACAATCTGGGGTAGGGCAGCGTACTCAACAGCTGGCTGATAAACTGGTTAAAGAGGCGCCAGCAGAACTGGTTAAAGAAGTCATAGATGGCAAAAAAAGCCTGAATAAAGCCATTAAAGAAATCACGCCGCCAAAACCTC
The DNA here is from genome assembly GCA_903910205.1 of uncultured Methylococcaceae bacterium. GTDB lineage: Bacteria > Pseudomonadota > Gammaproteobacteria > Methylococcales > Methylomonadaceae > Methylobacter_C. The sequence continues at coordinate 2,810 of CAIVYW010000452.1, forward strand.
CAGTAATCAAGCCTGAGTCGGTTCCGATTGTTGCGCTGGTATCAGAGAGCACTCAAGACGAGCAATTGAATAGTCTTATCGATGAACAGCAAGGTGCAATTCAGGCTTTAGAAGCCGATAACAAGGCCATGTTGAAAGTATTTGAGTCTGACGATAGGCTTTTTACTAGCGTCGAAGAAGTTAAATCATTAACTGAACAAAATAGACTGTTAACTGAGCGCATCAAGGCATTGATGGATGAAAACCAAGAAGCAATAAAGGCAGTGAGTTACTGGAAAGATCGGTTCTTGACGTTAGAAGAAGCGCTTACTAAAGAGCTTGCCAGTTAATTTCCAAGTAAGAAAGGCGCAGTAAATAATTTCATTTTGTTTGGTTGTTGAGTGAAAATTATAAACATAAGATTTAAAAAAAGGAAAGGCAGTCTTCAGCATATTCATGTCGATGATTTAAATAGCGCAGAATACATTTATGGCACAGGCTCGCGTGAGTGATTATGTTACGCGAGGCCGAACAATTTTATCCATGTGTAGCGTAAAACCCCGCCGTTCAGGGCGGGGATGTAAGCGGCACGGACTACGAAAGCAATCATTCAGGCGTTCTTTGTTGTTCAATGTACTGACGAATAATGGATATAGGCGCACCGCCACAACTACCAGCAAAGTAACTTGGCGACCATAACGCACCACCCCATAGCTTCTTTTTGATTTCAGGGTAATTTTTTTTGCGGATCATTCTGCTTGAAACGCCTTTCAGACTATTTACCAGTGCCGACACCGCGACCTTGGGCGGATAGTTTACTAATAGGTGAACGTGGTCATCCTCGCCATCGAACTCTACCAGCTCTGCCTCGAAGTCGGCGCACACATCAGTGAAGATTTCTCGTAGATCATTAATCACTTCTTTTGTGAATACACCACGGCGGTATTTAGTTACAAATACCAAATGTACATGAAGATTAAAAACACAATGCCTGCCATGCCTAATATCGGTATTATTTCTCATAGACCAATTGAAATTATGCTAGTATAGCATCATGAAAAAGACTATACGCAAAGCCTTCAAGTTCAGGCTCAAGGTGACACCGGACATAAGCCAGAAACTAGGTGGTTTTGCTGGCGAATGTCGCTTTGTCTGGAACAAGTCTTTGTCGTTAAATTTGACGCGTCTTGAGCAAAAGTTACCGATCATGTGCTA
>CAIVYW010000453.1 GCA_903910205.1 uncultured Methylococcaceae bacterium
ACTACCCGAATTCATATAAGGGCTATTCAAAAGATCATCGCCCCGATTTAAAACAAATCATGTTGGAAATGATGGTTAGTCAGGATGGCGGAATTCCTTTGCTGGCTAAGTGCTTAAACGGCAATGTTGTTTTTTGTGTCTTCTCTGTTTGTAAAAACGCCCAAGCGTATCATGGCATTGCTGATGGTGATGCTATTGTCTTTGTTAGTTTATGGAATTGCCGAGCGACGGATGCGAGCTTGTTTGGCGGAATTGGAAGAAACCCTGCCCAATCAGATTCATCAAGAGATAGAAAAACCTACGTTACGCTGGATATTTCAGCTTTTATACGGCATTCACTGTCTTAAAATATCAACGGGGAAGCAATCACACCAAGTCATTGAAGGGCTTACGCCTTTACGAAAAAAAATATTGTTGCTTTTCGGGCCCACTGTGGCAGATATATATCAACTTTCTTATGGGTAGTACCCGCTCAATGTAAGTTTAAGATTTATTACAAAGACGGCGCTGAGCATCCGGAATATGTGCCAGACTTTGTTGCTGAAACAAATGATTATGTTTTGATGATCGAAACCAAGTCACAAGCAGAAATGACAGATAGCAAAGTACAAGCAAAAGCCGATGCAGCACTAAAATGGTTTGAAAATGCAGGCGAGTATCTGCTAAAAAATGGTGGTAAGGCTTGGAAATATTTGCTGATCCCAGATGATGAAGTTAAGGAAAACTTTCAGCTGGGGGATTATGTCAGGAAGTTTGAGCGAGTATGATTTTGTTTGATAATATATTATTTTGAAAGCTTGGTTTAAAATATCAATCACCAACAATATTATGACGGATAGTTCTTATGACCACAGCTAAAAACAAAACCATTAGTATCACGCCGAAAGTAGATGAAAAGAAAACCTTATCGGCGCAGCAAAAGCAATTTAATACCTTGACTAAGAAAATTGATTTACAAAAGCAGCGTCTAGTTGAATGGCAGGAGACGATACCGGTATATCAGCAAAAAATAAATCAAAGCTATGAGCCTTTGCAAGAGACTTTTAATACCTATAGCGCGGAGTTCTTGCAATTATTAGATCAACATTATGATCTACCTTTGTTTAAGAAAACCGATAAATTAAAAATTAAACATCTAATCTGTGAAGTATCAGAAAAGTTAATTAGCGAGTTTGGGCTAGATGACTTAAAGCCACTATTTAATAAGTATAGTGACGAAGATTTCGATAGCCTTAATGAGGACAGAGACTCTGTTATGGCTGATATGATGAAAAGCTTTGCAAAAAATATATTTGACTTAGATTTAGATGATGATATGGATATGAGTTCGCCAGAAACGATTCAAGCACATTTACGTGAAAAAATACGAGAGCAAGAACAGGCTAAGGCACAAAGTCAAGCGGCGACAACTCGTAAAAAAACTAAAAAGCAATTAGAAAAAGAAGCAAGGCTACAAGAAGAAGAGGAGATGGCCAGCAAGTCAGTGCGAGAGGTTTATCGAAAGTTAGTTGCTGTATTGCACCCTGATCGCGAGCCAGATCCAGAAGAGCAAAAACGTAAAACCGAGTTGATGCAGCGCGTTAATACCGCTTATGGAAAAAAAGATTTATTGTTACTGTTGGCTCTGCAGTTAGAAATAGAGCAAATCAATCCAGCAGAGTTAAGTCTTATTGCCGACAGTCGGCTTAAATATTTTAATAAGATATTAAAGGAACAATTGGCTGAATTAGAGCAAGAGACGGCTCAACTTGAACAGATATTTAAGATGGATTTAGATATACCGCCGTTTCAACGCTTAACGCCTAAGCAATTGATGACCGCGCTGACTAGAGATATTAAAGATATGGAGATCAATGTTTCAACGATCAAGCGTGAACTTAAAGCTTATCAAAATCCTGCAAGCTTTAAAGCCTGGTTAAAAACCTATCAGATTCCAAGAGAAGAAGAATCATTCTATGAGGATATGATGCCATTTGATTTTATGTAAATCGTGTGGTGATGTCCGTAGGGGCGTATTGCATACGCCCTATTAAAATATGCCCATTCGATAAATGGGTGTATGTGTCGTCCCTACAATATAGAGGCTTAATCATCTTGATGGCTACCCACTTTAGACGAGATAAAACGATAGTGAAAGCTTTTTATCGTTCCCACGCTCCGGCGTCACTGCCCACAGTTAAGTAATCTGTGCCTGGAGTAAAACAGCTTCAGCTGTTTTAAAACGCAATAGCTGAAGCTATTGCACTCCAAGTTTTTACTATTTTCTCTTAA
>CAIVYW010000454.1 GCA_903910205.1 uncultured Methylococcaceae bacterium
AGCTGTGGGTCATCACTATTTAGATACTTATTTAAAACAATGTGCAGCATTGTTAAAGCCTAATGGTTTGGCCCTGATTCAAGCGATCACTATAGAAGATCGATATTATCATCAAGCTTTACAGAGTGTTGATTTCATAAAGCGCTATATTTTTCCGGGTAGCTTTATTCCCTGCGTGAGTGTAATTATTGCTAGTGCTACGCGCTGTTCGGACTTTCGACTCATTAATCTTGAAGATCAAGGCGAAAGCTATGCCCTGACCTTAAACCATTGGCGCAAACGTTTTATGGCAGCGTTAGAGCAAGTCAGGGCGCAGGGTTACAACGAAGAGTTCATCCGCATGTGGGAGTTTTATCTCTGTTATTGCGAAGGAGGCTTTAAGGAAAAATCAATTTCCAATGTGCAGTTGTTACTGGCCAAACCTAACAATCGCCGTCAACAGTGGTTACCCATTTATGAATCATAATAACTGGTTCAATATGCTTTGGATGCAGACCTTATGGTTTAGTGCTGTCATTGGCGCAGCCCGAGGGCAGCTTTGGTTGGCCTCTATACTACTAATCGGCTTTGTGTTCTGGGAGTTTCGCCCCACTAGACGTGTTTATGGCGACTTCCAGTTAATGCTGGTTGCGGTATTATTCGGACTTATACTCGACACAACTTGGGTAAGGCTAGGCTGGCTTGAGTATACAGGGGCATGGGCTTTATCTGAACATGCGCCTTTATGGATACTATTTTTATGGGCGGGCCTGGCCTTAACAATCAATCATTCCTTGGCCTGGCTGCAATCGCGATTTATGCTTGCAGCATTATTAGGCGCCGTTTTTAGTCCCTTATCGTATCTGGCGGCAGCACGTTTGGGAGCAGTGACTATTGTTAGTGAACCAAAGGGTTTGTTTATAGCTTTGAGTCTAAGTTGGGCGATCTCCCTACCCTTATTACTGTGGTTGGCGAAGTATTTAAAACATCTTAAAAAAGAAAAAATAAGCCATGTTTAGTTTAATAGTCATTGCGGCTTTTAGTGTGATCGCCATGTTGCTGGCCTGGAATTGGCAAAAACGATACACCAACGCTGGAATTGTTGATGTCATCTGGGCTTTCGGCATGATGTTAGCCGGACCTTGGTATGCTTTAACCGGCACGGCACCCTTGTTTTTAAAGTTGAGTCTAGGCATATTGACCTTTAGCTGGTTTTTGCGTTTGGGTAACTATTTACAGCGGCGTGTATTCAATGAGGCCGAAGACGGCCGCTATCACACCATGCGTAAGGCGATGAAAGACAGAGCAGAACTAGGCTTTTTGTTGTTTTTTCTAGTGCAGGCCGCATTTATTTGGATCTTGTCATTACCTTTTTGGGCGGTTGCTCAAAATACTAAGCCGGAAACCTATTTTGTAATAGCAGCCCTGCTACTCGCCGCTTTGGCGCTCTACGGTGAAACCAAGGCGGATCAACAATTAGCTGAGTTTAGAAACAATCCGGATAATCGAGGCTTAAGCTGCCGTAAGGGCTGGTGGCGTTATTCTAGACATCCTAATTATTTTTTTGAATGGCTACATTGGTTTGCTTATCCACTCATGGGCTGGGGCGGAGCATACCAATACTGGTTATGGCTCGCACCTGTAGTGATGTTTTGTTTTTTATACTGGTTTACCGGTATTCCATTTACCGAACAACAGGCCTTACGCAATCGGGGTGAGGATTACCGTTTATATCAGAAGTCCACCAGTATATTTTTCCCATGCTGGCCCAAGCCATGAGTGTAAGTGAGCCTCAACATAACTTAAGGCCCGCCTTTAGATATAACTAAGCAGAAAAACTTAAGACTTTACAAATCGTACTCATCTACAGCCACTAAAAATACAAATCAAATAAGAGGTTCATCATGAAGTCTATTACCCTTGCAGAACATAATTTATTGCCTGATAGCTTGGTACGCTTTGGGATCAGGAAACTGTTAAAACAACGTTTGCAGGATGAGTCTAGCCATGGCGCAGAGCAACGTTATCAGCTATTGCTGGAAAACCTTCGCCAAAGCCCGATTGCCATTGAAACCGTTGCCGCTAATACTCAGCATTACGAAGTCCCTGCAGCATTTTATAAATATGCTTTGGGTAAACACCTTAAATACTCCTCATGCTACTGGGATGAACAAACCGAAAATATTGATCAAGCAGAAGCTCGGATGTTAACTTTGACAGCCGAACGCGCTGAATTGCTTGATGGACAACAAATACTCGAACTAGGTTGCGGTTGGGGTTCATTAACATTATGGATGGCAGAACATTTTCCAGCTAGCCGCATTACCGCCGTTTCCAATTCCAATAGCCAACGTGAATATATTCAACAACAGGCAAAACAACGCGGCTTTGGAAATATCGAAGTGATTACCTGCGATGTTAATCAACTCACTTTGGACAAACACTTTGACCGTATAGTCTCTGTAGAAATGTTCGAACACATGCGTAATTATGACAGCCTGTTAAGTAAAATTTCCAGTTGGCTAAACGTAGACGGCAAGCTGTTTGTGCACATTTTTTGTCATAGCTATTTGGCTTATCCTTTTGAAACCGAGGGCGATGATAACTGGATGGGACGCTACTTTTTTACCGGTGGATTGATGCCTGCGCAAGATACCTTGCTGCATTTTCAAAAAGATTTACACCTACAATATCAATGGGACTTGTGCGGTAGTCATTATCAAAAAACGGCCGAGGCTTGGCTAAATAATATGGATCAACATCGTAAGGAAATTCGGGCGGTATTTACTACGACCTATGGTAAAAAACAAGCCGCTATTTGGCAGCAACGCTGGCGTATTTTTTTTATGTCCTGTGCAGAATTGTTTGGTTATAGCGAAGGTAATGAATGGCGGGTAGCTCATTATCTTTTTATAAAGTCCAGTTGAGTGATGAACAGAGAACGTTTAGATAAAAATTCGCTTACCCACTTAAGGCGTGGCAGATACTAGGAGGCTGTCCTATAATCCAGCCAATAATGATAGAATAGTCACCTACGCTAAAATAATTACTAACCGATGAATATTCCTTTCAAACAATCGCCTATCGCGCTTAATGCCGCATTGCTCTCTCCCAGCAATATTTTTG
>CAIVYW010000455.1 GCA_903910205.1 uncultured Methylococcaceae bacterium
CCTTCGTACTTGCTGAACATCAACATAATAATCACGGTCTGTATGTGGTGGTGTAATAACTTGAATTCCCTTAAGATTAGGTCTGATTTCTAAAGGAATACGATTAGAAATATTTCCAAAAGAATCCTTTAGTGCAATCTCATATTTAAACTCGGGGAATATTTCCCCTCGTGAGGCGAATAAGGAGGCACCGGCAGAAACCAGTACATCCCGGCGCCAAGGCACTTTATCAAAAGGCAGTGATTCAGAAAATTGATTACCTATATGCAAGAACTGCCGAGTTGAAAGACCTAAAGATTTAATTAGTTTCTCTTTTAAAAATGATTGAAGCTCTTCTGACTCAAGAGGTCCGCCATGAAAAAGACACACAATGGAAGCTTTATTTTTAATGTCATTTTCATTAAAAAGGTTTTCTATTTTTTCAGCAATAACAGTAGCGGCATCATCACGGCGCTTGCTAGTAATTGGTTTGTAATGACTTAAATCTAATAATTCTTCACCTTGCCAGGCTGACTGAAGATGATAAGCCATGTTGTCGATATCTACAGATTTATCATATCCATAAACAATATCCCTGGCAAGAGAGGTACCCCCATGCTTTCTATCAGTAAATTCGCCCTCACATGAAAATTCGTATCGATCTCCTTTTTTTACAACACGTACCAAAGCGATATCAACTGTACCAGCACCCCAATCACAAACCAGAAATAAATCAGCATTTTCTAACTTAGCCGAGGATTGCTCGTTCCCTTTAAACGCTAAATGCATAGTTGCAATAAGCAAGGCAATGGGTTCATGTATAAATGATGCTTTCATACCTATTTGTTCAACGGCTTCCTCAAGAAGTTGACAGTGTTCCCGTGTCCAACCCGGTGGGACAGTAATTACAACATTACCTGATTGATCATTCTCATAATCAATGTCATCAATTGCGAGCTTTGCTAATTTACTGATAACTTTTTGTAAAAAATCCTGATTACTATCGGTATTTAATAACAGTTTAGGCGCTAAAATAAGCTCAAAGCCGTTGCTGAGACCTAATTGATCTATAGCGTCATTGCCTACAATGGGGGTATTACCCGAGCGTAAGGCAATTGATGGGATCGATTTTTTTGGTACACAAAAATTATTTTCATTCACTGATGTCGCAACGGTATGAAAGGTTCCGATATCTATGCCTATTCCAAACTTCATGTTCTTTTCCTTTTAGAATAATTTATCAATAGGTATTAAACCAGCTTGTCCACATCGTTGCTCAAGATCATCTACACTTTTAGAGAACGTTGTATCAAAGCCATCAACTTGCCTCTTTAAAATATCCACTACCGGCATAATTTTTTTACTAACAGAGGTAATTAATTGAGTGTTAACTGACGCTTCTATTTTGGTTTTTAAACTCAGAATTTGCTCGGCATCTTGCAAATCAATTTTGTTATCCAAGCGGGTGTGTAAACTAGTCAGATGTTCGGTTACATGATCAGCTTGTGCTACGGCATTTATTTTAGTCAAAATATCACGTAGCAATTTCTCTTGTATCTGTGATTTTTCAGTGTAATCCTTACGCAATTGATCAAGATCACTTTTGTTAGCGTTAGAAACTTTAGTTAAATAACTAATTTTATCTAAAATGTCATTTTGGCTAGCAATACTGGGTTGTGGCTTATCTAAAGATTTATTGATCTTTTCAACATCTTTTATAAGAATATTCAAAGATTTTTCAAATGATGAAATATTATTAGGCTCGGTAACTTGATTATTATTTTTTTCAACACCTACTTCAACTTCACGTTTATTAGCGTTACCTATATCCGAATGTTCTGAGTTATTACTGGGTAATTGAAGTGTATCTCTAATTTGAAGAGTCATAAGTTTTTTACTTTGATTTTCATCTGACAATGTATCATTTTGAGCAGACTCTTTGTTTTCAGGATTTGTAAACCTTCGCTCATTATCATCAATTCTTTTTTTTAACTCACTAATCACATCGTTCTGATCGCTATAAGAATTAACCATGAATTCTTTAATTGCTTTCCCCGAAAAAACTATCGAAACACCCTTATCATTTCGTGTTGTCGTTAATGTATACCCTTTATACTTAACGGGTTTATTACTATCATTTTTTTTTGTAGCCATAACAATTAAAATTAGATGATGGAAAAATGTAACTATACAATCGCCAAATAACTTTTTAGCGCTCTCAATATTTTTTAATTTATTCTGTCACTGACATATACCTATTAAAAAGTATTATTCAATTTTTATAATGCCTAAACAAATTTCTTTATCGTGATGCCTTATTTTTCGCCTTTTGTTTATTCCAGCCAATTTGATATTCATTCTTTCTTGTAAAGCGGCAATTTTCCCTTCCGTTGCCTTGACCAATGAATGCCTTTTTTCACCATGCAACTCGTGGTTTAATTTTATGTCCTGTAGTTTGACAAGTTGCTTATCTCCATGTAATAACAATGATCTCTCTTGTAGCTCTGCGCGGTCTTCATTTTCATTTTTAATTTTCTTGACAAACTCTGCATATTTTTTATCAGCAACATCCATACAATCTTCTATGTCGTTAGCAGCTCCAGGTAAATCAATTATGCTTTTCGCTTCTATCCAATCGCCTCCATGCATCGTGGCTTGGGTAATTAATTTTTCAGCGAGATCATCATCAAGTATTTGATCACTAAATAATGGCTTGGCAACAAAATATAATTTTTCTATATCTCTTAATGCCTCTAATGACCATTTTTGAACATAAAACACATAAACTCCCATTGGAAGCTCTGGAAAATGACTATGGTTTAATTTAATGCTTACTGCTGGATAAAAAAATTCTTTTTGTTGTTTTATAGCACAACTAATAAACCGTGTGAGCGGGTGAAATTGGCTAATTATTTCCGGTGTTCCGGAGGAAGTATGGGAAGCTACTTTATTTTTAAAAATGCAACGTACCCATTTACCTTGATTAGATGCGAGTTTCGTTTGACTATATAAACGATTTCGTTTTAAAAAATCATCCAAATCAACTTTAGCTTTGGGTGACAAACTAATATCAAAAATCAGATCATTTTCATTGAGTTGTTTTAATTCACAACCTGGATATTGCTTAATGATAAAGTCTTGCACAAAATAATATAAATCTTCAGCGCTGATAATACGATTAAGCTCTTTAGCGGCTTTCACCTGATTTAATATATAATCGCCATGTGCAATTAGGTTATTAGCCTGTTCTTCTAACTGTTCTTCCTGATTTTTAATATTTGCCAAGGCTTGAGCTGTTTGTTCAATACGTGACTCTTGCTGTTCATTTGAAAGTTTTTGAAACATTAAGTCGGTAGTCAATTTTTGTATTTGCTCACCTATAACCATTTCTAGTCCGCCTAAGGCTTGTTCAAAAATCCCCAACCTTACAAATAATTTCTCATAAATTCTTGCATCAATCGTATTTTCATAAAATAAATTCCAAATCGTAATTTTTTCTGCTTGCTGCCCTATACGATCTATACGTCCTATACGCTGCTCGACCTTCATAGGATTCCAGGGTAAATCATAATTAATGACAACCCGACAAAATTGTAAATCAACGCCTTCACTGGCTACTTCAGAAGCCAATAACACTCTTAAATGACAATTTTCTTTAAACTGTTGGATAAGTTCTTGTTTGTTGGTTTTCATTCCTCCCATTAAAACCGCAGATGAAATGCCATCTTCAGTCAATCGCTCATTTAGGTAGCTTAAGGTAGGTCTGAAATATGAAAAAAGAATAATTTTTTCATCAGGAAATTCACTAAAATAAAGAGTAAGCATATCTCTTAGTCGCTGATATTTTGAATCATTGCATCTTAATTCGTCATAATCGCCTAGGCTATCTGAGATAGATGCTAGCTTTTGAACAAGCGGACCCAGATCAATATCATCAAATTCATCAACGCCAATATCTTCATAAAGATATTCAGCGTAATCGAATTTTTTTTGTTGCCAAGCTCTTAGTGCTGCCGGCATCGAGCTAACCAGTTGACGTTGCGGAGTTACTAATAAAAAACCCTTAGGAACCTTTCTTTCTAAGCAAAAAGCGCTAATTATTTCTGTTACTGTATCATAAAGATCCCTTTCAGCGACTGTCATAGCTATATATTCAGGCACAGCAACTCGAACAACTCGCCACTCATGTACTTCACGCTTACGTGTACGCGTAACAGAATGGTTTAACAAATTTAATTTTTCCAAGCGATCAGCAAGTTCACTACGAAACTTATTATCGTGAAGCTCTTCTGTCGTGGGTGGATTAATAAGTAATTCTTTAAGCTGCCGACTGGATTGGAGAAGATAGTGATTTCTAGCAATTACTATCAATTCTACAAATTCATGCTGCGTTAACTCTTTTGCTAAAACAGCCTCTCTAGCTTTTATTATTGGCTCATTAGCGGCAAGAATATCGTCAAATACATGTGGTTGATTAAAGGTATCTTCATCGACAAGATTAAGTAATTGATATAAATCACGATTTTTAAGATTGATTGGCGTGGCTGATAATAAAACAACATGCTCTGAAACGCGTCTAAACAATTTACCTAGCTGGGATGTCATGCTTTCCTGATTCCGCATATAATGTGCTTCATCAATAATTAATAGATCAATCAAAGGTTCCTGATAAGCACTTTCTTCAAGAAATCGCCCTAAATCACTTGAAATACCTCTGGCTGGCTCATCTATATTATCGTAGTCTCTACGTGGTCTAAGACCTTGCATACTGCCTACAATGGCAAAAGCAGTACCTTTATCTTGTTGTAATTTTTTAAAAGTATCGGCTGCATCAAGTATTTCGGCTTGAATTCCAAAGCGATTTTCAAGTTCAAATTGCCATTTATCACGTAACATTGCAGGACAAACGACCATTAAGCGCTTTGCACCAAATCGACTACGTAGTTCTGTCCATATCAGACCTGCTTCAATGGTTTTACCAAGCCCCACTTCATCGGCAATTAAAATGCTATTACTGGGGGAATTAAGAAAATTTAATACAGGTTTAAATTGATACGGATAAAAATCTGTATTGGTTGTTTCCATACTGTAAATAACATCGGCTAACCGTCCATTTAGCCTTACGTAAGTTAAATTACTTCGCAAATCCTTCGCTCTGCCAAGTCGACCCTGTTCAAAAAGCTCTAATGCATCACTTAGTGTATCGTCAACTGCTTCCAATTGTGATTCACTATGCCAATTTGCACCATCAGGAAATTCCACCTGATATTTCTTTTTGTCTGCTCGAATTTTTGGTTCACCAATAACAACCCCCACTCTACTTGGATTAGCTATTAATCGAACTCGTGTACCTTGCATAATCCATTACTCCATAAATAGCCAATACATCACTCAAATACAGCAATTCAGAGCATCATGAAAATCCAGCTCCATGAAGCCCAGCCATTTTATTCCGGGCACACTCCCCCATCTCCGTACGTTAGAGTCAGCGTGCATTGTTTATCAAGTCGGGGGTTTTTTGTGTAATCGCTCCTAAA
>CAIVYW010000456.1 GCA_903910205.1 uncultured Methylococcaceae bacterium
ACTAAATTGTCCAATCATTTGGTCAATTTAGTCCAAGTTAAGGCGGATGCAGTACAACTAGAAGCCCACAAAGCAGAAAGCGACACGCAATTACAAAACCTAAACATAGCCTTAGCTACAAAGGTTGATTCGGCAGTAAAAAGCTTAACCTTGGCCGTGGATACTAAGGCTGATAACGAGCAATTAAGTGAGATGAATAATCAGTTGGTAGGATTAATCCAAGCTAAAGTGGATATAGCTGAGCTGGCTACCAATAAAGAACATCTATTATCTGTGATTGCACAAAAAACGAGTACAACCGAACAAGACTTACAAGATATTAAGCGTCAAATCCACGACCAAAAACACAATCTACTGGATCAACATCGTCGCCTAGCTATCTTGCTAGAAGAAGCACGCAAACGTTTACCCGAGCCATTATCAAAGAAACAACTGAGTAAAATGGTAGCAGAAGAAGATCATTTGCTGGATGCCTTCTATGTCAGTTTTGAAGACAAATTTCGCGGTACAAGAGCTGATATTAAAGAACGGGCAACGGTTTATTTGCCCGCTATTAATTTGGCCAAGGCCGGTACAGCAGTCGCATCTATTCTTGACATAGGTTGTGGTCGTGGAGAATGGCTAGAGCTCTTAAAAGAAAATGAACTACAGGCTCAAGGCGTTGATAGTAATCATGTTATGGTTAGCCAATGTGTAGAATTAGGGCTTAAAGTGATTAACGCTGATGCAATAGACTATTTACGTACTGTTAAAAGCAATACATTAGGTGCCGTTACTGGTATGCACATTATTGAACACATCCCTTTTAAACGTTTAATCGCCTTATTTGATGAAGTGTTGCGTGTGCTTAAACCCGGTGGCGTGGCTATATTTGAGACCCCTAATCCAGAGAATCTTATTGTGGGGGCCTGTAATTTTTATTATGATCCTACCCATCTTAATCCCTTGCCGCCCGAGCCTATGCGCTTTGTTCTGGAGGCTAGAGGCTTTGGTTCGATTGAGATTATGCGGTTACATCCAAACTCAGATGCCATGATAAAAGAAGGGGCAGCACAGGTGCAAGCAGCCCTTAATGAAATGATGTTTGGGCCGCAGGACTATGCTTTAGTGGCTTATAAAAATTAAGTCGATAACTCGATTTGATAAAAATTAAGATTTTAATGATAACAACAGGCAAAGGTGAATAAAATGAACAAATGTTATAAAGCAAGTCTATTACTATTTTCTGGTGCTTTAAGCTTGGCAGGTTGTGATGAGCAACCAGAACCAGCGGCTAAGGTTGAAGTATCTAATGCAGCAACCCCAAGTGCGACTCCAGCGATTGCCGCGCCAGCGCCTATAGTTAAACCCGCACCAGCAGCAGCGCAGGTCTCAGTTGCTTCACCTGCTCCTGTAGTTGTTGAGCTGCCAAAACCTTATGAGGCAACATTGGAAGAGGGGATTGATTTTTCAAAGCCTGGTTATCCAACCTTTATAGCCGAGGCAAAAGGCTTGTCTGTATATGAGTCACCAATTCGATGGTCAGATGCTAATGTCAATCCAACTGTGATTTTCGTGTTTAAAAAGGAATTACCTAAAAATTTCACCTTACAGATAATTGCAACAGCATTTGGACCCAATATTGATGCTCCAGTAAAGGTAAGGGTAGGTAACGTAGAGAAAACTTTTACTATTACTAATAAAGAACCGAATAGTTATAAACTATCATTTAAAACAGATGGTAAATCCAATAAAATTGAAATAACACCACCTAAGCCAACTAGTCCGCATGATCTTGATCCAAATAATCCAGGTGTCCGCAAAAAAGGTATTGCATTCGAAACAATAAAAATTAAAGTTTAGTCACATCCATTCGAATAAAAGATAATAAGGAAAAGGCATGCCCATAGCTATCGTTATCCCTTGGTTTGGTGCTGAACTTAAAGGCGGTGCCGAGCAGCAGGCTTGGCAAATCGCCACGCGCTTGGCTGCGCGTGGACATAGTGTTGAAGTGTTGACAACTTGCTGTCGTTCATTCTTTGACGACTGGGCAGAAAACCATCTGCCTGCTGGGGAGTCATATGAAGCTGGACTCACTATTCGCCGCTTTCCGGTGGAGTCTCGTGACCGGCCAAACTTTGATAATCTTAATGGGCAGCTACTTGCGATACCGCATGGTAGCCTTCTGCCTGGCGTTTCCCCTGTAAAGCATGAGCGTGCTGCGCTATGGACTCAAGAAAACATCAATTCGCATGCACTTGAAAGTTATTTGGCCGAGCATAAAGAAGACTATCAAGCGTTCATTTTTCTGCCCTATCTATATGGCGTCATTTTGCGTGGTCTGCCTTTGGTGGCAGATCGTGCTTGGTTACAACCTTGTCTGCATGATGAGGCTTATGCTTATCTGTCGGACGTAGCCAATGTTTTTTATCAGGCGCGTGGCTTGCTGTTTATTTCTGCCGGCGAAATGCAATTAGCGGCCAGACTTTTTGGCCCGATGATTTTTGGTAAAGGCGAGGTCGTCGGTGGGGGTATCGAACTCGATACCTTGTCGACAAACCACTTAACTGACCTGCCATCACAACTCGTCGAACGCCGCTTTGTCTTATGTCTGGGGCGGCGCGATGCCGGTAAAGGGACTGATCGCTTGGTGGCTGCGTTTCGAGCCTTTCGTCAGTCACAGCCAGCCACTGATCTCCACTTGGTATTGGCAGGGCCGGGGAAAAGCAGTTACAACGACATAGCGCAGGGCGTGATTGATCTCGGCTTGGTTAGCGATGCAGCAAAGGCGGCACTATTGCAGTCTTGCCTCGCACTGTTTCAGCCTAGCACTAACGAGAGTTTTTCTCGGGTTTTATTCGAAGCTTGGGCGTGTGGCAAGCCGGTGATAGCACACCGTGATTGCCTGGCAACCGCCGTGGCCGTCCAAGTTTCTGGAGGGGGCTGGATAGCTGGAGAACAGGATGAATGGCATACAAGAATAACCGATATCAACTCGGCCGATGCCAGCGAACTTGCAATGATTGGTGCAAAAGGTCACGACTATGCTAGTGAGATGGCGGATTGGGATAGAGTTATTGCGTGTTATGAGAGAAGGATAGGGCTGATTGAGAATGGGGCCAAACAGTCAAACAGACAAGTATCTAAACTACAAACAATTAATCAGCTGTTACCTAATCTTGCCTTTGGAGATGCTATTTCTAACGAGGTCATTTATATCCGTGATTGGTTGCGTGAAGAAGGATATGCCTCGGAAATTTTTGTTCGTCAGGTTACTCCATGTCTCAAAAACCAAGTACACATCTATTCAGAAGGTTTAATGGCTGGAAGAGACGTTCTCATTTATCATCATTCAATCGGAAGTGAAATAACTTCAGCAGCAATTACTCATCCAGGTCCAAAGTGTTTAATCTACCATAACATTACCCCTGCAAATTTTTTTCTGGATTATAACTCAAGCTTGGCGTCATTATTGCGGCAGGGTAGAGAAGATATGTGGCAGTTGGCTAGGCACTTCCCTTATTCAGTTGGGGATTCAGAATATAACGCTGAAGAACTTGCCATTTATGGATTTGAAACTCCTGGTGTATTACCGCTGGCGATTGATCCAAGGCAATGGAATGTGTTGGCCGATGAGGATTTAATGCGGTACTTACTTGACGGTACGCACAACTTATTGTTTGTAGGTCGATATTCGCCGAATAAATGTCAACACCATCTAGTTGAGGCTTTCGAACATTATTTAGCATTAGAGCCAAATGCACGTTTAATCCTTATTGGAAGTGGTTGTGCTGAAGACCCATACGTAAAATACTTGTATCAGACAATAGACAGGTTGGGGTTGCATGAACAAATTCATATGCCGGGACATATAACTGATGCCCAGTTACAAGCCTATTATCGCTGTGCACATTTGTTTTGGAGTATGAGCGAGCATGAGGGGTTTTGTGTGCCATTGATCGAAGCAATGTGGTTTGATGTCCCTATTTTGGCATTTGCCAGTTCTGCAATACCAGAGACGTTAATGGATGCGGGAGTTATGTTTAAAGATAAGAATGAGTTTACTAAGGTTGCGACTTTAGCATTAAACCTTGTCACAGATGCAGTACTTCGCGAATCAATAGTTAGTAAGCAGCGCCAACGGCGATTTAATTTTTTGCCATCTGCTGTTCGACCACAATTAATTAACATACTACGAAAAATTGGGTACTAATTTTATCGTATATGCAAAGCGTATGCTGCGCCACACACCTTGTTGGGTGTGTGGCGAGTGAAGCAGGCCGAATAAGGGCAGCCGAAGGCATTGGCGGTCGTGTAGTTTTTGCTGATTTTTCGAGCAGGTAGCCCGGAAAAATATTTCAGAAAAAATAGCGACTCCCTGCTTAGACTGAATTATAAAATACACTGTTGCCTGTTTTATTATCGAGTGATTTAAAATCAACAAAGCACAATTTGAACAATATGTTATGAATAATCTAATTGGTACAGAAGACCTGGATGCGTTTGCAGAAGTGAGATTGGTGGATACTGGGTTATTGAAACCTCGATTTATGCGTATACTTGTGATTAAGCTTGATCATATGGGGGACTTTATAATTGCAATACCCTCCATCATGAAATTACGTGCACGTTACCCTTATGCGCAGATTGATGCTCTAGTGGGAAGTTGGAACCAAGAAGTTGCGCAATTACTTGGAGTGTTCGAAAACATTTATGTGTTGGATTTCTTCAAAAAGCAGTCATCTGTGTCACCTTCAATTTTGGAACGTAGTCTTGATGGTTTATTAGAACATATGAACGAATATGACTATGCCATCGACTTACGTCGCCAACCAGATACTCGGTTTATTTTAATAAAATTACCTTCACGTGTTTACGTAGGTTATACAACTAATGATAGAAGTATTGATATCCATCTAGGTGTAAGCATACCAGGAGTGATGGATGTGCCTTTTAAAATGACTGAATTGAATAATAAGCCAATTGCCCTGCAAATGCTGAGCTTGATTGATGCATTACCGGCAGATGTAAACGACTTTATTCGCCTGCCTTCCTTTGTGAAAAATCAATTTGAAAAGCTTGGAAGTGTTGCAATATTTCCAAAGGCGGGTAATGACGTAAAAGAGTGGGGTGAACAGAATTTTGAAATGTTGATACATCATCTTGCAATTAATCCGGATGTTTCCGCTATCAGCATTTATTTCTCAAATTATGAGGAAGCAGTTAAATATAAAAGAAAAACGGATGCTAAAATTAAAATATTATATGGACTGACTTATTCTGAGTTAATTGAATCATTAAGTAGTCATTCGGTTTGCGTTGCGAATAATTCTTTTGGCGCACATATTGCTTCATATTTGGGTGTGAAAGTGATCGGTGTTTATTCAGGTCATGAAACTGTTGCTGAATGGGCGCCTATTATAGGCGATTCAAAGATAGCTTACATATCGGTTGAATGCTCACCTTGTCATATTCCTCATAAAAGTGACTGTAAACAAAATTTTAAATGCATGGTAAATATTACTCCAGATTATATCTATAAAGCAGTTATATCGGAATTAAAAAAAAGCCTGCTAGTGAGTAGGAATAATGAAAATTTAAATGCTGAGCTACTAAAGGTAACTGATTACAAATCTGTCGAACTTAATAATACGGAAATAATGGTTGAAGCTTCCCAAATTACACCTAGCATACAGATGCAGAATGGTTTTGTGTCGAACCAATCTATATCTCATTTATTGATAGACATTGATCCGGCAAGATTTCGCAGAACATACGGAATATACGAGGATTTTCTGCTTTGTATTGATCCGGTCGATAATTGCGTTGACCTTTTTATGTTTTTTGTACGTCATAGATGTTGCCATCATGGGCCAACTAAACTAGTAGTGATGGGGGTGTTTAATGATGTAAAACCAGCTCATCCAGATATCATTTATCTGGGCTATGCGAGTAAAGAAAACAAATGGGATGCGCTTGCGGCCAGCGTTGCGCAAATTATACCTTCCGTTTGTGAAAATTATACTTTGTTATCTTTAGGGGCTTGGTTCGTTGGTAAACCAATTGTCGTCAATATACAGTGCGATGAATTAGTCGATCAATGTCGAAAGGCGAACGGTGGCTTATGGTATTCGGATTATGAAGAGTTTTCCACGTGTCTGTTATATTTGCAGAAAGGTTGCAACTCGGGCATCTTAGGGCGGCAAGGATGGGGGTTCGTAAATGGGCATTATAGTTGGTCTGACCGACATTCCGCACCCCATAAAAATTTTTAGTATTTTTTTACTTATTGATAATAAAAGACTTTTTATAATCCGTTTTTCTGAGTGGACTGCATCGGAACTAACAGCTCATGTTTTATCATCCATTCTCAGTCAATATTAAGCTGAAAG
>CAIVYW010000457.1 GCA_903910205.1 uncultured Methylococcaceae bacterium
TTCGAGCATTGACTCGCTATATATGCTTCGAGAGCTGGCAGCAGATGCTTGAATTTATGCTCAAAGGACTTGAAATCCCTATTCCTGAATCAATTTAACAAATGCCTGTGGCCATAATGAGAATTGCTGTTAATCATAGGTACTTAGTAAGTGCGGAATATCGGGTATAACAACATGAAATGCGATCTAATGCTTCAAATTGAGACCGCACCCAATGGAACAACTAGCTCCAGCTTGGCAAAGAAGTCGTGATATCGCCGCGCTGGGGCTCAGCGCTCCTATCAAGCCTCTTTGATTTTAAAGCTATGCACCCAGACTAAACTCTCGGCTTTCCATTCCATGCCGGCATGCATTCTTAAGATGATGTCTTTATACATATCCAAACTTGGATAACCTTCTGCTTGTGCATGCTCATCGGTCATGTCGCCTAAGCTTTGGCGTTCTAAGCTCGTTACTTCAAAAGTAACGCCTTCTAGGTCAAAGACTTCACCGGGAAAGCCATAGATACCGTCGCGGCGTTGCTGGGTTTTTGTGCCGGCTTTTGCGGCAGCGACTAATTTAGGATGGGTGACTAAACGTTCAATTGAACATGTTCTTTCAGGATAAGTTGTCATGATGAATACCGGCTAGATTTAAACGGGCTATTGTACACCCGCAGGCGAAGAGTTCCCTAAAGCCAAAAGTGCTAACTTAGTTAGGAACGAGCATGACACACTTCGACAACTATAATTTTAAAAATCCCCCCCAGCCCCACTCTACAAAGGGGGGGAGTTGGATGGTACTTGATTACATTATTTCGTGTTCATTCCTCAGAAGGGAGAGCACTGGAGTTGGGTTATATTTCTTCGCTCTGGTGTGGGAGTGCAATCGGTGTCGCTCTGCTGGATGCACGATATATAATACCCACCTCGGCACAAACCCCATTGAGGTAAATCTTGCGACCGTAGGGGCGTATTGCATACGTCCACTTATCGAAAGTTCAATGTTATAGGGCGTATTTTATAAGGGCGTATGCAATACGCCCCTACGAGCCATCAACACAATGTTGTCGTTTCTGCCTAGGAACGATAAATAAAACTTGTGTAGATACCTTCCATTCACTAGATAAAGAACCGCATAATGCATATTCCATCAAAAACAGCTTTTACCTTTGTCTTACCTAGATTGCTGGCATTGTTCCGATCATGGTCGATAGGCTTTAGTGATTTCAATTACCATAAAAGCCTAAAGAACTGCTATTTAATAACGCCTTTCGATGCAGACCATGAGCAGTTATTCCGGCAAGAACAGCAAATCAACACGCTAAAGACCTTAAAAACAGGACTCTTACTAGCGGTGATCTATATTCTAGCGCTCAATAGTTCGCTAGTGTTATACGGCCACTATTCAAGGCATGAAGTCATGGTTTGTTTGGCTATCATGCTAACACTGGTTATTGTCTTTTTAACACTGCATCGACAACCTAATCTTAACCAGCATATCAATAAAGCAGCCAAGCTTAGCGCGACACTTTCTGTTGCTGATCTTATCGGCATGTTATTCATTGAAGGTCACTCAGCTTTTTATAGTCAAGTCTGGCTAGGCTTACTACCGATTTATTTTTTCAGCTATGGATATAGATTCATGTCCATAGCTGAAACCGTAACCTTGGGTGTGCTAACCCTCATTGCCCTGGCGCTGAGCGCTTATCTGATGGGCATTGACAACAAGCCCCTCATGACAACCCTAATGACGCTATTCATCATTAATATACTGGGGTTTTATATACGCTATCAACTGGAAGTACACGCTCGAATTGTGTTTTTGGAGCGCCGAAAAGTCGCTCTCGCCTTGAAAGACCACGCACTGTTCTTAAGGCAACTCGGCCATAACCTTCGGCAACCGCTCTATGCTTTAAGTTGTTATGCCTCGGTACTAGATGCGGCATGCACCGATAAAACAAGTCCACATTTACAACAGCTAGCCGGTAAATTGGGTCTCGCTGTCGATAATCTTAACGGCACTTTTAATCATATTATCGACATCGCCAATTTAGAATCTGGCCAACAAACACCTCAACTTGGCCCTGTCGATATCAATGTGCTGTTAACCAACATGAAAAATCAGTTTGCTCTACAGGCGATCAATAGCGGCTTAAAACTGAATATCCATCTACGCTCCCAGCCACCTTATACTGTTTACAGCGACCCTCATATTCTCAGCCAAATTATCGGCAATCTGCTTGATAATGCCATCAAATACACCCTCAGTGGTTGGATAGTGGTCGCGGCTGTTAAAATCAAAGGCAATCGACTTAAACTGCATGTCTGTGACAGTGGCATAGGCATTGCCGAGGAATTTCACGCGGAGATATTTAAAGAGTTTTTTCGTTGCCAAAAACGCCAGACTGATAACCAAAGCCACGGACTGGGTATAGGACTGGCTTATGTATTTAAAGCCACAAAATACTTACCGAATCATCATCTACAGGTCTCTTCACGACTACATAAAGGTAGCGACTTTCAACTCTATCTGCCTGCAATCAGTGCGATTCATGCACAGCCACTTAACTTTGCCGACTGCTTTGTCTTTGTGGTTGGTGATGATCAATTCTTGAAGACTCTGATGCAAGCTTTAAGCACTTGCGGCTGTCTGGTACAAAAAGCGAGCTCCAAAGCTGAAACGGAAGCCGCTCTTAGCGAAAACTTTAGAGCACCCGACTTGTTAATTAGTCAGTTTCACCTAAACCATCAAGAATCGGCGCATGACATCATCGCCGTTGTACAGTGCTACTGTGGATCAATACCGACATTAATACTTTCTGCACAGGTCATTTTAGAGACAGATAAAGCCAAATTACCCAACAATACCTTACTGCTTCGTACACCGGTCAGCGACATCATATTGATGGATAGGATGATCAAGGCGATGGCAAAATAATCAGCTGATCGCAGAGCCGTTAATTACCCACTTCTGGACAGCCAAAGACAATGCCTTTTTCAAAGACCTTAGTCAATAATTGTGTGCGCCGTACTACGCCAAATTTTTGAAAAATAGGACGTAAATGATTCTTGACGGTTTGTTCTTCAATCATCAACCTACGAGCGATTTCTTTATTGCATTGACCTTGCACCAACCAAGCTAACACCTCAAACTCTCGGGGTGTTAAACCCAAATCAGCAGGATCAGTCACCGGCCTGATGCCAGCACTAGAAAGCATTCTACTTGACTGTGGCCACATCATCACCGAAGCCGGCAAATACACGCGCCCCGATAACACATCTCGCAACGCTTCGATAAATTCAAGTCGCGGCAAGGTCTTGGTAATAAAGCCCATCGCACCTAGTTGCAGGGCTTCAAACACCAATTTCCTATCATCGATACCAGAAAACATCACCACACATAAGTTGGGAAAAGTCTCACGTAATTCCGCCAGCCCCATCATGCCATCCTTGTCCGGTAATTGAATATCCAGTAACACTAGATTCAACGGAGTCGCTCGAATAATTGCCCAACCTTGATCACAGCTTTCCGCTTCAAAAACCTGTAATTCAGGAAATAGTTGTTTCAGTAAACAAGCAACACCCTCTCGGGCACAAAAATGATCATCAATAAGCAAGACATTCATGAATTTTACGATTCGGGATAAGAGTGTGGCGCTTATTGTAACGGAGAACAGCTGGCTTGAGTGGGATACAGTACTTAAGTACTGGTACGAAAGCGTTATGGTCAATCGCTAGGGGCGTTGTGTAAGATAGCTGTGCATTAACAAGAATAGCTAACGTAGATTTTTTGAATTAATCCTGTCTTTCCTTAATTGATTTAAGGGCGAGAAAACCAAATTTATAATCTTAAAGGTAATCATCAATGTCACTATATGATTTAGTTTTTGAAGGTGGTGGAGCTAAGGGCTCGGTATTTGTTGGCGCAATGACGGCCTTTTATAGACAAGGTCATACCACTCGCCGATTAATTGGTACTTCTGCAGGTGCCATTACTGCCACGCTATTAGCCGCAGGCTTTACTCCCGAACAAATGCGTGTAGTGGTTAATGAACAAAAAGACGATGGCCAGCCACGTTTCGCTACCTTTATGGATGTACCGAAACAAGTTGATTTTGATCAGACAACCATAAATAACAGCGATACGATGTCAATATTCAAACATGTTGATGTACCGTTTCTGCCCACATGGATATCTGCAAGCCTACATAATCAATTAATTAATGCCTTAATGCAACTACCTGATTATCGTCAATTATTTTGTTTTGTTGAGTGTGGTGGGTTATTTGCAGGCAATGAATTTCTCAACTGGATAAAAGAACAGCTAGTTAAAAAAGGCTTTGATCCTAATATCACGCTAGCAGCCTTTAATGCTGAGATCAATAATGAACTGTCTTTAGTTGCATCTGACACAGACGGACATGAAATGTTAGTCTTAAATCATCGCACTGCACCAGATTGCCCTGTTGCTTGGGCGGTGCGCATGTCGATGAGTATTCCATTTGTTTGGCGTGAAGTGGTTTGGCAAGCTGGCTGGGGAAACTATTTAGGACAAAACATTAGCGGTCATCGCATTGTTGATGGCGGTGTATTATCCAATTTTCCAATTGCTTTAGTGGATAAGCAACCGTTACCGGGTAGCTATGAAGAACAAGTGATGGGTAATACAGTGGCTGATGATGCGAGGACTATGGGTTTATTAATTGATGAAACACTGAAGGTTTCTGGTCAACCAAATCAACCGAAGCCTAATGTAATCGGTGCATTAAAGACCGTGCAACGAGTCACGCGTTTAATCGATACTATGACCGGATCTCGCGATAATGTAGAAATTCTGTTGCATAAAAACCTTGTTTGTCGATTACCGGCACAAGGTTATGGTACGACAGAATTCAATATGAATCAGGTGCGACTTAACGCACTTATTCAAGCAGGCGACGATAGCATGAGTGTTTTTTTGCATACATAAAAAGTCCTCTAGCCTTAGCCAGCAATTCAGAGCATCATGAAAATCCAGCTCCATGAAGCCCAGCCATTTTATTCCGGGCACACTCCCCCATCTCCGTACGTTAGAGTCAGCGTGCATTGTTTATCAAGTCGGGGGTTTTTTGTGTAATCGCTCCTAAA
>CAIVYW010000458.1 GCA_903910205.1 uncultured Methylococcaceae bacterium
CAGTGAGCAGTAGCGATACATACTCACTCTTAGGAAACTAGGAATCCCCTTCCTTCAGGTGGGGGAGGATGTCAAATTATTAGTAATTTACGCAGGAACTCATAATGAGTAATAACAATATCCTTCAATACGAATCAAAAATATGGAATACCGCAAATTTATTAAGAGGTTCTGGCATCAAAGAATCAGAATGGCCGTCTTTTATGATGCCGTTTTTTGCCTTGGTGATGATTGAAAGCCGCCTGATAAGAATGCTTGATGAGCTTAAGAATACCATTGGCGTAGACGTTTTGGCTGACATTGATAAACAGGATTTTATCGACATGATCAAGGACAAAGGCCAAGGTTACAACGTCTATATCTTTGAACATAATAAAACGCTTAAGGATATTTGCGCCAACGACAAAGCCTTTGATATTGATTTTGACGCTTATTTGCACGGTTTTGATGGTGAAACCAAAGACTTGCTGGGAGTGGACGCCGGTGATGGTGAAAAATTTCTGGATATTAAAGGCGTCATTACCAAGCTAAAAGCCAAAAAAGTCTTGTTGGGTTACACTCAAGAATGGAGTGAGATTGACCTTAAGCCTTTTAACAATTCAGACATAACCACGCTTGAAGAACATATAAAACGCAAATGGGCAGATATTTCAGCTGAAACCGCTGGTGAGCAATTTACCCCAGATGACGTTATTGCCTTGATTGCCGACATTGTTACCTCCAAGATTCAAGAATCTGATACCTTGCTCAAAATCTACGACTGCACCTGTGGTGGCGGAAACTTGTTGTATGGCGTAGAAGATCGCATTAACAAAAATTTCAAACGTTTTACTCAAACCTTTGGCCAAGATTGGAACGACGCGCTGTATGCACTGGCTAAAATTGAAAGTCGATTTCGTCCCGATTCAAAAATTGAGCACGGAAACACCTTGGTGGATGACAAGTTTTATAACGAAGAATTTGATGTGGTCATTGCCAATCCACCGTATGGCGTCAGCTGGAAAGGCTACGACAAAGATATTATTAACGACAAAACCGGCCGTTTTAAATTTTTGCCGTCTATCTCGGACGGACAATTACTGTTTATGCAGCATCTTATTGCCAAGCTGGATAATATCGGCACGGGCGTGGTGGTGCATAACGGCTCAACCTTGTTTAGCGGTGATGCCGGTTCAGCAGAAAGTAATATTCGTAAATGGATGTTAGACACTGACATTGTAGAAGCGGTGATACAACTGCCCACCGATGAGTTCTTTAATACCGGAATTTATACCTATTTGTGGGTATTGAATAAAAATAAGCAGCCACACCACAAAGACAAAGTCATGCTGATTAACGCCAGTGACAAATTCAAAGCACTCAAAAAAAGCAAAGGCTCTAAACGCAAAGAAGTCGATGAGTTTAATCGCCTAGAAATTGTCGCCACGCTGACCGCTTATCAAGATACCGATTACGCCAAGGTGTTTGACAAGGAGTTCTTTTACTTTAACAAACAAGCCATTGTACTCACTAATGTGGATGAATTTGGTAACAGCTTTGCTGCACAATTGGAGAACGGTAAAGCCAGTGAGAAGCTGACACCCCTAAAACTGAGCAATGGTGAGCGAGAGCTAACCGAGTTTGTGATTACCGACTTTGACCGTAATACGCATAAAACACTTGCAGAGTATTTTGAGCAGGATATTAAACACTTTATTGCTAGTCTTGATTACAAAGAACAGCCCCTAGTTGTTACCACTCACCAAGCGCAATACCATTATGACGCTGAACAAGAAACCTTGATCAAAACGAGTAATAAACAAGAGGTGCTGGGGTGCGGAAAGATTGTTATCAAGTCGGCACTCAAAAAAGCCAGCAAAAGTCAGCCAGAGCGCATTGAAATTAGCGTAGAACTGACACTTGATTACCAAAAGGATTATGAGATTATTCCCTACCATAAGGACGAAAACGATAACCAGGCGGTCATTGTAGGCTTTATGGCCAAGTACCTTAGCAAACCGTTTAGCTACTTAGAAAACGTGGTCGGTGTTGAGCTAAACTTTAACAAGATTTTCTACAAGCCGGAAAAGTTGCGTGAAGTGGGCGAAATTTTGGGTGAAATTGCCGAGCTTGATGACGAGCTTAAGGCGCTGGAAATTGGGTTGAGTTTATAGCAAACGAAAAAGCTACGGAGTGTGTAGCCGTTTTGAACGGGTCACTTTATCGGCTGGTTATCGGGTAGAAAATCCAAAAGCCGGCAAGGTCTTTTCTATCCCCCCGACATTTGTGTTGCAATGTTCTATACGTGGTTGTATGATAAAAAATCCACAAAGGAGTATACCCATGCAGCTAACCCAGTCAAAAGAAGCCGTCTCCATAAACATCCGCGCAAAAGCCAAACAACGAGATTTAATTGACCAAGCCGCTGATCGCCTGGGTCGCAGCAGGTCAGACTTTATGCTTGAAGCAGCTTGCCGTGAAGCAGAAAACGTTTTACTTGACCAAACTTTCTTTACCGTCGACCAAGGTACATTTGCTAAATTCCAGGCACTTCTTGATAACCCGCTGACACCCACTGACAAGCTCCGCAGATTACTTAAGACTAAAGCGCCATGGGAATAAAGCTACCCGCCACTATAACCGCTGACCATGATCTGGCTACTTTTGATTGTGGTGAAGCCTCTTTAAACGATTGGCTAAAACGACGCGCATTTAAAAATCATGCGTCTGGTGCTTCACGGTGTTTTGTAGTTTGTTCCAGTGCGACAGTTATTGGTTGCTATAGCCTGTCAGCGGGTGCGATCTGTCATGAGTCCGCACCCAAGAATTTGCAGCGAAACATGCCAGACCCATTGCCAGTCCTTCTGCTTGGTCGCTTAGCTGTCGATAAACAATATCACAACCAGGGCATAGGCCAAGCTTTGCTACGTGATGCGATGCTACGAGCGGTTAGCGTCGCAAGTAATGCTGGCGTGTTCGCCCTATTGGTACATGCGCTGTCAGACTCGGCAAAGCAGTTTTATATTTCGAGAGGATTTGTTGTATCACCGCTGCAACCGATGACATTGATGATGACAATTGAAACCATCCGCACGATTTTGGCTGAACCAGATTAACAAGTCATAAAAGATAGTCGGCAAAGCACAGCGTGCTCACGCAGATGACGACCAGCAACTATGTTTTCCAATACGGGACGCAGTGTGCCCCGAATTGTCTTGGTCGCATTATCGGTTATTATGCTCGTTCCCAAGCTCCAGCTTCGTGTGCTCAAGTATTTACACAATTGACTGGAAGCTAGAGCTTCCAAGACTGCATTCCCAAGCTGGAGCTTGGGAACGAGCCAATATGAGAGGGTTTTTATGTCACCGATAGCAGTAC
>CAIVYW010000459.1 GCA_903910205.1 uncultured Methylococcaceae bacterium
AGCCATGTTCAGCCTCTAAAAAGCCACAGATATGATCTTGAAATAGGGTTTCTTTATCACTGGGCATGATTATTCACAACACTGAAAATAGTCACAAAATAAATGCTGATAACGATTAAATGAGTCTGAACTCAATGTGCCGTATTTTTTAATCACCACTTTTTTAGAAACGATAAATGGTTTTCTGAGCATTAATTTGGAAGACTTAGGCAACATACCGTCACTAAAGTCAGTGGATTCTATGAGCGCTTCATCTGCATGAAGTTGGATTATTTGACTACTGATAGGAATGCCGACAAAATCATCAAAGGGAAGATTATCTTTAAAAACCAGTACGGGTCTATTTTTACTGGTTTTTAAATCACTAAAATAAAATTCACATAACACAATATCAGCCGCTTTTATTTCCATACATCATCTTCTTTAGTATCTAACCATTCATTGATGGTATTGGCACTATGGTTTGAAAAAGCAGTTAACTCGGCTTGTTGTTCGGAGTCTGTAGATTGACTATAACGCTGTTTGATAAATAAAAAGAAATCATAAACATTTTTTTGAGCTGATTCGGGCAAGGCTTGCCATTCTTGTTCGTTAATAAGCTGCATTACAATCTCCTGTTAATAGTTCGGTTATTAGTGTGTAACTTGGTAAACACGTTTTTTACCGGTGACACATTCATGAATCAACGACTGGCGGTATTGGGCTAGGGTTTTTATTTGGTTTTCCATTATTGATTTTGTAGCATCAAGATTTTTACATACCTTTTTCAAATAAATTTCAATAGCAACACGTTCATTCTTAGGTGGTAAAGGAATTTTAAGATTCTTGATTTTTCCAAGAGCTAAACCTGCTTGAGCAGCTGCATTTGAATACTGATTTAAATTCATAGCCCTCAATAACTCACCAAACCAAAAAACATTTAAATCATAATGTGGATTACAAACCACCGCATGTTCAGTAGCAAAATATACTCCATTTACATAGTTTATATTTCCACAAAGATCGCCTTGACGGCCAATAAGTACTTTATAACCCTCATGTGTATAAGTTTCTGTATATCCTCTTAAGCCATTTCCACCATAAACTGGGTAACGTCCTTCACTTTGTATTTGAAGTGACGTGAGAGTATTTCCACTTTTTAAGTCAGCTATATCTTTAATACGTTTAATTTTCCAATGAGTTGGGATATTTCTTAACCAATCAACCCCAGAATCTTTCATCGCTATAGTTTTATCCAAGCCTTTTGTAACAGCCTCATGTATCACTGATTTTCGATAGGCTTCTAATTTGTCTAGTTGTTGCTGTTTTAGGGCGATGGTTTTATCAATGCTTTGGCAGGCTTGGTCTAAATAATCAGCAATGGCTTTTTGTTCTTCAAATAAAGGTGGAATTGGAATTGGGAATATTCCCATTTGAGTATTCCAATTAATGCGGGGCATTTTTGCTCCATAAGAAAAATTATCGCAATGATTTATAAAGTGTTTAGAACCCACATAATAGGCTAAGAAACTACCATAAATTCTTGTTGGCTCAATCGCTAGAATTTCTCCGGTACATTTTCCATTAAAGTCAACATAGGCATATTTTGCCAGCAATTCAGAGCATCATGAAAATCCAGCTCCATGAAGCCCAGCCATTTTATTCCGGGCACACTCCCCCATCTCCGTACGTTAGAGTCAGCGTGCATTGTTTATCAAGTCGGGGGTTTTTTGTGTAATCGCTCCTAAA
>CAIVYW010000460.1 GCA_903910205.1 uncultured Methylococcaceae bacterium
ATAGTTAGGCCCTCATAAGCACCGCGTCTTAATGTGACTAAAGCAATCGCTGCTGAACTTACAACACTGACTGGAGGCATCATTAGCGACAATAAGGCAAGTGTAGAAGCCACGATCATGGCTTGTATTCTACCTCGCATAATATAATTCGCTAAAAAATTCATGCCTCCTCCCAGTCTCTATTTATGTGCGTCGCAGAACGGCAACAAAGCAATAAAACGTGCGCGCTTAATAGCCACACAAAGCTGTCTTTGATACTTAGCGCTAGTACCTGTAATACGACTAGGAACAATTTTTCCAGTTTCAGTGATGTAATCACTTAATAAATCCAAATCTTTGTAATCAATCTCTGTTCCGCCTTCTGCGCTAAATCGGCAGAATTTTTTGCGTCTGATGTTACGTGCCATAATAATTTCCTTAAATCCAATAAGTTATAGTGTTACTCAGCGACGATTTCGTCAGCGTCAAAATCAGCATCGTCTAAATCAACTTCTTCATCAATATCGCTTGCTGCTGACACTACAACCGCTTCTCTTGCAGCAGCGTCTTTAGCTCTGGATTCAGCGGCTTTATTTTCTTCTGCAGTCGATGTAGCAATAATGGATGGTCCAGTTATGGCGGCTTTTTGCAATAAAGTCATACTACGCAAAATAGCATCATTAAAACGAAAGCCACTTTCTAGTTCTTCTAATGTCGCTTGATCACATTCAACATTCATTAGTACATAATGAGCTTTGTGAACTTTTTTAATAGGGTAAGCCAAATGTCTACGACCCCAATCTTCTAAGCGGTGTAACGTGCCAGATGCCGCTTCGATGGTTGATTTATAACGGTCAATCATCGCCGGAACTTGGGCGCTTTGATCAGGATGGACTAAAAAGACAATTTCATAATGTCGCATTATTTTTCCTTTCGGTTAAGCCTTCCCTCTCTGTCTTAAAAAGAAGGTAAAGCAAGGAGGAGCGGTATGCCCCATTGAACCGCACATTATAAAGACTTTTTATGTTATTTGAAAACTCTATTGCTAATATTAAAAATATTACTCGCTATAAAACCTGATATTTCAAGTTCGCTGATAATGACAAAACTTTTTCAAGTAAGTTGAATGTTGCAAATAACTACTTACCTGAATAATAATGTAACGCATCTTAAATGAACATTAACCGGTATCTATAAATGGTAAACTACGCTTTCGACCTAGCAATATGGACAGTTCTTTTCTTCATTACAGGTATGTACAAGCCACAATGGCCTCTATTCTTTTTGAAAAAACCAGAAAGATTTTTAATTCTTATTATAACCACTGTGTTAGTAATGATTACTTTCACACTCTATGGTGAAGGCAATCGTCGTGACAAACTGGAAGTGATTAGTCAGCCCACTACTGCCCAAGAACCCGCTCTCGTACCTGTTCCCGTGCCTGTACCTGTACCAGCAGCGACACCTAAATCTCGTTAAGTCTACAAGGCCTTACTATTTCTGCGACAGATAAATAACAATCCGGATCTTCTACCCAATAGTTTAAAGTAGTTTGTGCCGCTCTAACTCGAGTATTTCCATTACAAATATTTAGATAATGACAACTTGCACAACGACCCTCCAGTGGCCTGGGTTGTTGTTTAAGTCCAGCCATTAAAGGATCAGATGTA
The DNA here is from genome assembly GCA_903910205.1 of uncultured Methylococcaceae bacterium. Lineage (GTDB taxonomy): Bacteria > Pseudomonadota > Gammaproteobacteria > Methylococcales > Methylomonadaceae > Methylobacter_C. The sequence continues at coordinate 1,650 of CAIVYW010000460.1, forward strand.
TCTATCCATATTTCTGAAAATGCAGCAATTCAGAGCATCATGAAAATCCAGCTCCATGAAGCCCAGCCATTTTATTCCGGGCACACTCCCCCATCTCCGTACGTTAGAGTCAGCGTGCATTGTTTATCAAGTCGGGGGTTTTTTGTGTAATCGCTCCTAAA
>CAIVYW010000461.1 GCA_903910205.1 uncultured Methylococcaceae bacterium
CGGACACTCAATTACTCCATAGACCTAAGAATAAAGCAAGTTTTGACGCCGATTATCAGTTCTTAAAAAAGGCACATATCCATGTCAATGTGTTAATGGTCGGGCAAAAAGCTGATAGTGCTTATATAGGATATTCATCGGTACCTGTAACCATTGCCAGCTATACTTTACTTAATCTTGCCGGAAGTTACGATGTTAATACGCATTTGCAAGTGTTTGCTCGAATCGATAACGTACTTAATAAACAGTATGAAGAAGTTTATGGTTATGGAACTTCAAGTGTTGCAGGATACGGTGGTGTTAAAGTTAGCTACTAAAACTATTTATACTTATTAATTATGATGGGTAGGAAGTATTTCTTTCTATCCATTATAATAACTAACAATTCCTATATACCCAAATGAGCAAACAATGAACATACACACTTGGCTACAAGCCAAATATTTACCTATCTCACTTATTGCCCTGATGATTCTGACGCGCTTTGAACATTTTGGTGGTGCCTTGCATCTTCCTGATGCTTCTTTAGCGGTGTTCTTTTTTGCAGGCTTTTATCGTAAAAAAGCGTTATTAGGTTTTCTATTAGCCTTGGCAGCTTTAATTGATGTTATTGCTCTTCAAAATGGTACTAGCAGTTACTGCATCTCTCCGGCTTATGTTTTTTTAATCCCCACTTATAGTGTTATGTTTCTTGCAGGTTATTATTGTGCCAAGTTTAAATCCTTAAGCCTAAGCTCATTAGGCATACAACTTAGCACAGTATTTCTGGCTGCTAGTGTTGCCTTTGGTATCTCAAACTACAGTTTTTATTTGTTAGCCGGTCAGTTTGACGATTTAAGTTTGAGCCAATACGCGGAGCGCGTTGCTCAGTTTTACACGCCTTATGTGGGCTCGGTATTGCTTTATGCGACGTTCATCTATGCTGTAATGTTCTTAGTTAAAGCTTTGCCAGCGATGAAGCTTAATCAAAAATCTGCTTGAAACCACTATTACGGTCTAGCGTAAAGCACTCATCGTAAATATCAGTTAAAACTCATTTCACGTTTAAGTTCATAGTTTGGGTTGCACTTTTCGCAACCCAACATCACGCTGTTTGACAGCGGCACTCTTTAATACATAAGTGGTATAGCTGTTATTAGCTGAGGTTATGAAACCTTTCAGCAGTTTATTTAAAAGAATAATGATTTCGCTATCGCGACGGTTTTTTTAATCGGGTATTCGCACCCGAAGGCGAGATACTTTCTTTTGCGCAGCCTTTAGAAAGTATCCAACGAACAGGCGACTCGATTGCAGCTTTTTCCTGCGCTTCTCGGTTTTGTCGGGGGTCGGTAGAGAGGGCTTCCTGCCCTCCTACCGACGCGAGGCAAACGAGAGTAAAGCAACGTTATTGCGTGCAATTAGAAATAACTGAGAAGCTGTTGTGAGAAACAATATATTTATATTGAATATCTTTCTCGCTATTGTTACCCTAGATAACACTCTATAAATCCACCTATTCATTATGAAATATAATGCTATCAGTCTACTAGATAAACTTGATCAACTACAGGTAGTCCTTGTTTACTCAACGAAATTAGCGGAAGCATTAAACGTTACCCGGAGAACGTTACTCAACTGGCGACAAAAGCCTGAATCAATTTCTGCCAAGTATCGACTGGATATGGATGTCTTATATTGTCAGTATTTTCTAATTCCTGAATGGGATGTGCCTAAACAAACGTATACCCCCGTTTTATTGCCAGATACTCTGCCGCACAACGAAGCACTGTTCTTACCTTTTTTACGGCGCTTGAGTTATGGCAC
>CAIVYW010000462.1 GCA_903910205.1 uncultured Methylococcaceae bacterium
GATCAACACTGAATCGACCCTAAACAAGCTTGAATCGATGGGATGAACACTGAGTTGACCTTCAACAAGCTTGAATCGATGGGATGAACACTGAGTTGACCTTCAACAAGCTTGAATCGATGGGATGAACACTGAGTTGACCTTCAACAAGCTTGAAGGCAGCTAGCGCTGGAAAAATCGCGTAAGTTGAGGCTATGTTTTTCGCAATCCAACATTATCATGGCTCAATATTAGGGTGGGCATAGCCGCCAACCATTTTGTGCCATATTGACGATTGTACGACCAACACATTTCAATACCAGCGATTTTGGCCAGTGCATAAGGGCGATTAGTCGCTTCTAAGCCGCCGGTTAATAAGTACTCTTCTTTAATGGGTTGAGGGCAATCACGCAGATAAATACAAGAACTACCTAAAAATAGTAAGCGCTGCACATCTATCGCGTAAGCTGCACGACACACATTAGATTCTACTAATAAGTTACTCATGAGAAATTCAACGGGATAAGTATTATTAGCATGAATCCCACCCACTTTGGCGGCTGCTAAAAATACGACCTCAGGGCGTTCTTGCTCAAAAAACTGTAGCGTAGCAATTGCATCTTCTAGATCTAGCTCAGCATGAGTACGCCCTATTAGGTTTGTATAACCTTGGCGCAGTAATTCACGCATAATAGCACTACCCGCAAGACCACGATGCCCTGCAACGTATATTTTAGAATCTTTTTTCATAAAAAATTAATGTGTAGAAATAAATCGTAAATCATGCCAATCAAATCGGTGTATACCGATTTATTCGTGATGGTTAAATACCGAATAGCCATGCCCTTTGACCAATTCATCACGTTCTGCGCTCTTGAGGTCTGCACGCACCATTTCAGCGACCAAGTCATGGAAAGTAATTTTAGGCGTCCATCCTAATTTTTCTTTAGCTTTACTAGGATCACCCAGTAACGTTTCAACTTCGGTTGGACGAAAATAGCGAGCATCAACCTGCACGATGCAATGTCCTTGCGCATCATAACCCTGCTCTTCTACGCCCTTACCTTTCCAAGTAATGGCCATACCTAATTCTTGAGCCGCAATTTCAACAAACTGACGGACACTAAATTGAACACCTGTGGCAATCACGAAATCTTCTGCATGCTCTTGTTGTAACATCAACCATTGCATTTCTACATAATCTTTTGCATGACCCCAATCGCGAAGCGCATCAAGATTACCCAAGTACAAACAGTCTTGTAAACCCAGCTTAATACGCGCCAACGCACGAGTAATTTTACGGGTCACAAAAGTTTCACCACGAATAGGACTTTCATGATTAAACAAAATACCGTTACAGGCATAAATACCGTAGGCTTCGCGATAATTAACCGTAATCCAATAAGCATAAAGCTTGGCAACCGCATAAGGAGAGCGAGGATAAAAAGGTGTGGTTTCTTTTTGTGGTGTTTCTTGTACTAGGCCGTAAAGCTCAGAAGTAGAAGCCTGATAAAAACGTGTTTTCTTCTCCATGCCTAAGATACGTATCGCTTCAAGAATACGTAACGTACCTAAGCCATCAGCATTGGCAGTATATTCTGGCGTATCAAAACTTACGGCAACGTGACTCATCGCGGCAAGATTATAAATTTCATCTGGCTGAACTTGCTGAATAATGCGAATTAAATTGGTCGCATCGGTTAAATCACCATGATGCAAAAAGAAACGAGCATCTTTTATGTGCGGATCTTGATATAGATGATCTATGCGATCGGTATTGAACAACGACGAGCGCCGCTTAATACCATGTACTACATAACCTTTCTGAAGAAGAAACTCTGCTAGATAAGCACCGTCCTGACCAGTAATTCCTGTAATTAAAGCTATTTTATTCCTTGAACTGAATCCATAAATAATTACTTGGTGTTAACTTGATAGTTGAACTTTCGTTAGCGAAATTTTACCATGCTTAACTTATATCAGAAAATATGCGACCGATTAATACTGATGGCTTGCACACTAAATTAACACCGAAAAAATATTTACACTCAAAAACGACACGTTACCCTATATCATATACGCACCTAAATAATAACTAATAGCCACACCATAAAACTATGCACCGCCTAAGAAACAATATTCGAGATATTCATGACTTTCCAAAACCAGGCATTATTTTTAAAGACATTACACCCTTAGTAAAAGCCCCTGCCGCGTTAAGATTGGCAGTACATCAATTACTACAACCTTTTTTAGGCAGAGATATAACCGCTGTCGCAGGCATGGAAGCGAGGGGGTTTATTTTTGGCTCACTCATCGCATGGGAACTGGGCTTACCATTCGTCCCATTAAGAAAACCAGGCAAACTACCTTACGAAGTACAAAGTGTAAAATATGATCTTGAATATGGCTCGGCTTCTTTAGAGGCTCACAATGATGCCTTCAGCGCCCATGATCGTGTTCTGTTAATTGATGATTTATTAGCTACCGGCGGCACAGCAAAAGCAAGCTGTGAATTGGTTGAAAAATTAGGAGCGACTGTTGAAGCTTGTGCTTTTGTAGTTGAACTGGATTTTTTAGATGGCCGAAAAAAACTCGGTGATTATGAAGTTCATAGCGTATTGCACTACTGAAATGACTTGTTGATGATAGTGATCGATCAACGATCTTGAATAATGACTATAGATTAACCTTCGGTTGAATAACAGCTATATCGTGTTACTCAACCGACCCATGTCAGCATTAAGCTATACAACACAATTACAAAAAATATGATTACTGTTGTGGCGCTAAAAGTTCTAGCTTACGCTTAGTTTTTGAAATATCTTGATGTGTGGGCTCGCTTTTAGCACCGCTCTGTTTAGTTTCAGAATTTAGTTCATCTAAATCATCACCAAAATCCATAGAGGATTCGGATTTACCATCGGTTGCTAAATTATTTCGCCACTGTAAGAAAGATTCACGAGTAAATACATAAGGGTCTAATGAGGCTTCATCAATAAACTTAAGCGAACCTTCTGCGGTAGCACGGGTATTTAGCAAAGAAACCAGCTGTATCGGCATTCCTAAGTAAGTCGACGGATTTGCAGCGACATCAAAAGCTGTACCCGGAATACCACGCATCGTTGACGGCCCTATAATAGGCAGCACTAAATAAGACCCAGCAGGAACGCCCCAAACAGCCAACGTTTGATCAAAATCCTCAACATTTAAATCTAGCCCCGTATCTGTTGCCACATCAACAAAACCACCTAAACCTAAGGTACTATTTAGCAGAAAACGTCCACTATCACGAGCACCTTGCATAAACTTAGCCTGCAAGGCATCATTAACAATGACGTTTATATTTTTAAGATTACTAAAGAAATTAAAAACACCAGTACGTGCAAACTGCGGCGTGACCTTGTTGTAGACCTTTGAAACTGGCGCGGCAAGATAATCGTCTAATTTATCGTTAAAATGATACATTGCCCTATTAACATTCTCATAGGGATCATCCTTATTCGTGGCACGCTCAACACGACTTGTTGTTGCACAACCGGCTAAAGCAACAGCCATTACAAAAATTACGCTGAATACTTTTAAGCGGATGTTTATAGACGAGTTAACGTTAATGGGCATCTTAATTGGCATAGGCTCTTAGCTTATAATTTCGAATAACTATCTATTTTTTCGTTTATTTTAGTCATTAAGACCTCAAAACCTTCGCGTTGTAATATAGTGGTATATTCAGATCTTTTCAAGGCTAAATCACTTACACCATTAGCGATGATATTGATAATGCGCCAGCTATTACCTTTTTCTTTAAGCATATAGTCAAACTTAACAGGCTTATCATTAGGTATAACAAGATGAGTATGAACCACCACACCGCCTCTTGTTGTTTCTTCTTCAGAATCAAATCCAAAAGATTCACCTGAATAATCTTTAAAGTTATGCGCATAAGATGAAATGCTTAAACGTATAAAAATATCCGTCAGCTTTTGCTGCTGATCTTCAGATAATTTTTCCCATTCCTTACCGACAACGATACGAGCAATTTTAGTTAAATCATGGCTATTTGATATAGGCTCAGATAACTTCTCATATCTACCGGCATAGCCTAATTTTTTGCCATCTTTCATAACAGCAATCAACTCTGACTGAAACTTCTCAACCACCTGCTTTGCCGTTAAGCCCAGATCATCCTGCGCAAAAACCGCCGATGTTGTCAGCATAGATATCATCAACACAACAACTAGCTTTATATTTTTTAAAATCACAATACTATCCTTATAACAAAGCTGCCCATGCGTTATTTAACAGGGGAGAAACGACATATTATATGTTCAACGCCAGCAGAAAATCGTCATTCATAAGTTTTAACTCCGTATTTATCCGCTAAAACACGCATCTAATGATGACTGAATTAACGGATAAAATACTAAGCAATACTAATAATTACTCAACTCGGATAGGAATACCGGCAAGCGTAGACAAAGGTGCTTCAACGTATAGAGGTGTTGGTTCTGGAACCATGTCGCCTTCAGTTTTTGGACCTCTAATAGACGTCCATAACGCTTTTAAAGGATGCTTTAACATATCTTCAACTGCTGTCGCCTCATAACCACAATGAGCCATACAACTTGCACACTTAGGATTATTAACGTTGCCATATTTTTCCCAAGGCGTGGTATCTAGCAACTCTTGAAAACTAGCCGCATTGCCTTCATCTGCTAATAAATAACAAGGTTTTTGCCAACCGAATACATTTCTAGTTGGATTACCCCAAGGCGTACACTCATAGTTTTGATTACCCGCTAAATAATCAAGATACAGTGACGAATGATTTAATTTCCATTTACGATTTTTACCGATTCTAAAAATACCACGAAATAAATCTTTTACATCCTTACCTTTAATAAATACATCTTGAGCTGGCGCACGTTCATAACTAAAGCCAGGTGCAATAGTAACGCCTTCTACGCCCAACTCCATGGCATAATCTAAAAACTCAGAAACTTCTTGAGCATTTTCACCCTGAAAAAGAGTGCAATTTACGGTAACTCTAAAGCCTTTTTCTAATGCCAACTTAATCGCTTCAACAGCACGATCAAAAACACCTTCTTGGCAAACAGAAGTGTCATGTCTTTCCTGCATACCATCCAAATGAATTGAAAAAGTCAAATAAGGGGATGGCGTGTAATCATCAATGCGTTTTTTCAATAACAACGCATTAGTACATAAATAGACAAATTTCTTACGAGCAACAATACCCGCTACAATTTCTGGCATTTCTTTATGTATCAGTGGCTCGCCACCGGGTATAGATACCATAGGGGCATTACATTCATCAACAGCCTGCATACACTCTTCGAAAGATAGACGCTGATCCAATATATCATCTGGATAGTCGATTTTTCCGCAGCCTGCA
>CAIVYW010000463.1 GCA_903910205.1 uncultured Methylococcaceae bacterium
CTGGTCAAATAGCCCAAGATTTAGGTCGAGATAAAAGCACGATTACTAGAGAATTGGAACGAAATACAGGCAATCGTGGATATCGTCATCAGCAAGCACATATAAAAGCACAACGACGACATGCAGAGAAACCAAAGGCTATTAAGCTAGATGAGGCAATGAAGCAGACTATTATTCCACTCATCAAGGAAAAATGGAGTCCCGAACAAATCTCAGGACGTTTAAAGCAACTTAAAAAACCCAGCGTAAGTCATGAAACTATCTATCGCTTCCTTTTGACCGACAAGGCCGGTGGAGGCGAGCTATATAAGCACTTACGTCATCAAGCCAAGCCATACCGTAAGCGCTATGGTAAAAATGACTATCGCGGAACTATTCCTGGCCGCGTTGACATTGATGAACGTCCCGCTATTGTGGATGAAAAGATCCGCTTAGGTGATTGGGAAGCCGATACCGTGATTGGCAAAGGTCATCAGGGCGTGTTAGTTACTTTAACGGAGAGAGTCTCTAAATTAAATCTTGTTATCCCGATTGTTCGCAAGGAAGCAGTATTAACCAAAGACGCTATTATTCAAGCCTTAAAGCCTTTTGCGCAATGGGTTCACACGATTACTTTTGATAATGGCCGTGAGTTTTGTCGGCATATGGATATCGCTACGGCATTGGCTTGTGAGACCTATTTTGCCAAGCCTTATCATTCTTGGGAGCGAGGCTTAAATGAAAATCACAACGGTTTATTAAGGCAATATTTCCCTAAGAATCAGGCCCTAAATCAAGTCGATCAAGATGATGCTAATAGAGCATTGGCTGGGCTTAACCATAGACCTAGAAAAAAATTAAACTACAAAACACCATGGGAGGTATTTTGTGAGATGGCTTCACTTGATATCAATGATCCACTAGGTGTTGCATTTATGAGTTGAATTCGCGCAATAATAAAACTGCGTAATGGATGTTTTTTTATTCAAGGTATCGGCAGTGGTTGCCGGTTACTTTATTTTGTATGGCATGAGCAATAACTGTCTAAAGTGTACCCGTATGAGTACCCGAAAACGTTATTCTCACTTTTTAACAAATTCTATATTTCGTAAGCCATTGAATCAATTGGTCGGGACGACAGGATTTGAACCTGCTATCCCTTGTCCCCCAGAAAAGTGAATCATTGTTTTTTAAGATTCAACGAGATTCAATAAATACATAAACCCCCTTTAAATTCATTGTGTTATTGATGGCTAGTGTTCAGCTAGGTACAATAAGGTACACTAAAATTCAGTAAAAAAGTTATCCCATGCGTTATCCCATAGATTTGCGCTGAATATTATCTAACTCATTGATTTTTTCATTCCCTACCACTTGTCTAAAAGACAAAGGACTTTAACTTATGGCTATAAATTTAATAAAGCCCTTGTCATTTCTGCATTTCAAAGCCACCGAATCAGAGCAATTAATTAAAGACGGGGGCGGCCTATTTGTGCGAATAAGACCTATAGCCAATGGTGGCGGAGTATCATTTAGGCTTGGCTATAGGTTTGAGGGGAAATTAAAGTGGGCGGATTTTAAAGCTAAAACACTGCCCGATGCGCGAGATGAAAGGGATGCTTTTAAAGCATTACTTAAGACTGGCGTTGACCCAAAGCTTGAAAAGAATCTTGAGATAGCACGTAAAAAACAACAGCAACTTGAAGAACTGGAAGCATTTACCAAACTCAAAGCAAGAATGACTGTTAATGATTTATTTTGTGTATGGTGTGATACAGATTTGATTTATCGTAAAGATAAGTTGGAAGTAATACGCATGTTTAACAAGGATGTATTGTCAGACATGGGTGATTTGTTTGTTGAGGATGTAAAAAAAGGCCATGTGTCTTTGATTATCAATAAATTAAAACAACGGGGCGTTATTCACCTTGCCAGAAATATTTTAAAGCTTATACGTCAAATGTTTCGTTTTGCCGTCACTAGCGATTTTATAGAGTTTGATCCTACTGCCAGCCTTGGCATTACAAAAACAACCACCGCACCAACCGAGAGAGATCGTTACTTAACTGAATTGGAAATAAGAGCATTAGCGCGTCAACTACCTGATGCTGGGTTAATGAAATCTACTGAGTGTGCCGTCTGCAGCAATTCAGAGCATCATGAAAATCCAGCTCCATGAAGCCCAGCCATTTTATTCCGGGCACACTCCCCCATCTCCGTACGTTAGAGTCAGCGTGCATTGTTTATCAAGTCGGGGGTTTTTTGTGTAATCGCTCCTAAA
>CAIVYW010000464.1 GCA_903910205.1 uncultured Methylococcaceae bacterium
AAAATTTTCCATACCATTTCATTTGGTCAATTAGCGGTTGATGGATTTTTTACATTAAGCGGATATCTTATTGTACAAAGTTGGTATTTAAATCCAAACACATATATTTTTTTAAAAAGTAGAATTTTAAGAATATATCCTGGATTTATTATAGCTACATTAATATGTATATTTATTGTTGGACCAATTGGTTCAGATGATACAGCTAAATATTTTTTAAGTGTTAACTGGCCTGTCATTTTAAAAAATATTTTATTTCTACATAAGCCAGATTTTTATCCAGTTTTTTCTGGTTGGCCAGACCCTGAATTAAACCGTTCAATGTGGACAATTGCATACGAGTTTAAATGCTATTTATTAGTTCTTATGCTCGGCATTGCTGGAGTTATTCATAACAAAAGATACTGGCTTATCATTTCATTATGTATTAACTTTTTGTTTTTATACTCGCAAATTAAAAATAATATTAATTTTTTTGACTATAGCTTTCAAATAAAAAATGACTTTATTAGATTAGCGTCCTTCTTTTTCACAGGTGGTTGTTACTATTTATTTAAGGAACAGATTAAAATAACTAGGAGCGTTTATTTTTGTTTATCCATAATTGTTGTTATTGGACTTTTTTCTAGTCTATTTTCAGAAAATATTCTCGTATTAGCAGGTAGTTCTATGTTGTTTTTATTAGCAAACTCTACTATTTCATGGCTCAGTTTTTTTCAGAAACTGCCCGATGTATCTTATGGTGTTTATTTATATGGTTGGCCGGTCCAGAAATTGTTAATTTTTTATATTAATGATATTTCTCCGTGGGAAGTGTTAATTATCGGAACTTTATTAAGTATTTTGTTAGGTTGGTTTAGTTGGGTTGTAGTTGAAAAGCCTTGTATTAAGTTAAAAAAATTAATACGTTAAATAGTGCTTTAAATTCCATAACTACTTAAAAGTCTTTTGAATCTAGGCTTCGTTTGCACCGTCATTATTGTCAATAATATGGAAAAGCATATTTTAAATATGCCTTAATTCTATGCACAAAAATAGAACTAAAAATAATTTAAGAAAATATAACCACTATGAAGATTACCTTAAGTCTTGATTACGAGCTATTTTTTGGACGTAACACAGGTACGGTAGACAATACCTTATTGACGCCAACCCTTGCTTTATGCGATATCGCTAAGCGGAATAATGTGCCACTTGTGTTTTTTGTTGATGTCGGTTTTTTGTTGTGTTTGCAAAAAGAAGGACAGCGATATCCTGCCTTAATGCGCGATTACACCAAGGTTTGCAATCAATTAGAGCAGTTAATTTTTCTTGGACATGAGCTACAGTTGCATGTGCATCCTCATTGGGAGACATCATATTGGGATGGCAATACTTGGAATATGAATATGCAGTATTATGCACTGCACTCCTTTAAAAAGCTTGAAGTTCATCAAATCATTCAGCGTTATACGGATGCACTGAGAACAATGACTGGCGATGATGGGGGCTTCACATTTCGGGCTGGGGGCTGGGTGATCCAACCTTTTGATTATATTCGTGACGCATTGCTCGCAGCCAATATTCGTATTGATAGCACGGTAATTTGTGGAGCTAAGTCAAAATGGGATTCTCATGGTTATGATTTTACTGATGCTCCTACTCAGAATCATTGGTTTTTTGATGACGATCCCTTAGTGATGAATTTTACAGGTGCTTTTTTGGAAGTTCCTATTGCGAGTCATCAGGTGTCTCCAGACTTTTATTGGCGCTTTCTTGCAACAAAGAAATTGGGAGGCATTATACATAGTCCGCTAGGTGATGGTGTACCAGTCGAGTTGAGTAAACACTCTGTTATTAATAAGCTATTTAGCCGGTCAATCGGGGAAGTTTCGATGGATGGTTACAAAGCAAGTCTGTTAAAAAAGGCAGCTAGTCAATATGATCGCATGGGTAAAACATCTTTTGTGATAATGGGCCATCCCAAAGCATTAACGCGCTATTCTCTTCAACAGTTAGAGGCGTTTATTGTATCGAGACAAACAGATGAGTTTGTGACCTATAGTGCATATCGTAGCTTAACGACACAGTCAATTTAAGTAATTAAAACGATTATTGGATTACCAACTTAAGGCGTGACAGTTTCAGCCCAGACGAAGGGTTAAGCCTAGAAGGCTAGGCTTAACCCTTAACCCTTTGCCCGCTCTAAGACAGCCCTGTCTAAAAAGCTAAGCTGTCCCGCTTTTAGTTGGTGGCCGATTATTGCTAAATGAATTCTATTTATTTTAGGCAGGCTTTTAGTGCTCATTGCCTTTAACGATAACAGCTGTTACTTAGCCAGCTCGACATAAATAAAACACAATGCTATCTGACGACTGTTTGTAAATACTAGATTACATTATCGTAATAATGGCTTATTTTGCATTAGATTACATATAAAAAATACACAACTGTTGATCGCTACTTTTAGTCTATCAAGGCTTTTTCATTGCAACCTAATTAGAGAAATTTGAATAATTTCTACGCTGGTTTTTTATGCAGTCAAGATTAGATATTTTAAGTCAACTGCTTTTACTTATTGCAGCAATTCAGAGCATCATGAAAATCCAGCTCCATGAAGCCCAGCCATTTTATTCCGGGCACACTCCCCCATCTCCGTACGTTAGAGTCAGCGTGCATTGTTTATCAAGTCGGGGGTTTTTTGTGTAATCGCTCCTAAA
>CAIVYW010000465.1 GCA_903910205.1 uncultured Methylococcaceae bacterium
CTGAGACGGTAAAGATATGACCATAAGAGCGTTGCGCACGTTTAATCATACCAACACTGGCCGAAAACTCACCCACCTGAATGCGCCCTAACAGCGTAGAGCGATTTCGGATACGCGGATTGCCGGTGACTGCACCTACATTAAGATTGTCTTGGAAATGACGTACCATCCAAGCCACGGCTTCGGGCGCTAACAGCGCGTCACCATCAATACAAATCAGAAATTCATGCTGGGCTAGCAAGGCGCCTGCTCGTAAGCCCATAGCTTTGCCTTGGTTTGTATGTAAATTAATTACTCGTAGCTGAGGATGACATTCTGCTAATTCTTCTAAGATTTCTAAGGTGTTATCTTTACTACCATCATTAATGGCAATGATCTCGAAGTTGGGATATTTTTGTTTTAACAAAATACCTACGGTATCACGTACATTATCACCTTCGTTATAACAAGGGATGAGTATAGAAACGGGGGGGTACGTTTTTAAGGGGGGCAAATGTTCGTTATTACCGGGTTTATGCCATTCGTAACGAAAATAAAAAATAATCGCGCCAAACATCCACACATAAGCCATAAACAAAGGATAGTAATAAATGAACACTTCAATACTGGCATCTAGGGGTTGCCATAGGGCTAAGCATTGAGTCCATTGGGTTTGTATAGTTTCGATCAAGTTTTGTAAAAAGGGATTCATGGTGTTGTGGTAGTAGTGGCCATATCGAGTGATAGTTATCGTCTTTTTTTATAGTCATCTGTAGGGTGGATTGATACGCTTTCAATCCACCCTATTACTGACTGTTTTACATCCTTGTGTAATAGATTCCAGCAGTCCATGCAGGAATGACGGCGTATAAAATAGCTGTAGAAAGCTATGGCATAAAAGGCAGTGAAAAATGTTGTTGTAAATCGCTCAAGCGAGGCTGATCGGTAAAGACATTGTCGGGATAATAGCCGATATGGCTGACGCCTAGCTTTTTTAATAATGCCAGTTGTTTATTAAACACCGGCATGGGGATTTTTTCATGAGTTTTCCAATTAACGGATTGCAGTTCGAACACGGTTTTTTTAAGACCATCAGGCTGCTTGGCTGCCGTTTTTACTAGTTGTGTCAGCCATTGCATGGGGTTTTCTGCTTCTTCCATAAAGGGCATGGCTTCGACAGCGACATAATCGTAATGCGCCAAGAAAGATTTAAAAGATTGCGCGTACCATTCTTCACTGTAGGTTTTTAATAAAGGTAGCGCATAAATATTTCTCGCAGTTTTTATGCTGGGACGATAAATACGCACCCGATCCGCCAACTCATCGGTAAATTGATTGATCACGTCAGTTTTATGTCGTGCCCAAGCCATACGCATGGTGCTGGTCGCATGCAGTTTGTTAAATTCATTAGGCAGACCGGCAGCTTCTTTTATAAAGTTTAGCGCCAGCGGCGATACATCTTCATAATCGGACAAAATGCCATCGTCGTGAAACAAAATGCCGTCAAAATTACAATGCTTGGCCAGATCTTCATAAATCTCGGCTATATATTGGCGGGCTTCCGGATTGAATGGCGACAGCCTAGTATAAATATGGCTGGATTTTTGTGCCTGACCATCTTTCCATTCTTGCACATACCAAGATTCTGGTGCATCGCCGTGGTAGGCCATGATAGGCATCCAAGCGTAAACCTTGACCCTAGCTACGTTTTTTAATTGCCAGGCTACTCGATTGAACAAGTCTTGGCGCATCGGCAAGTGCCGGTTAGGAAAATAGAGTTCTTCTGCGTTGCCGTCACCGTCAGGATCGGCATAGGCCTGCAAATAAACGGTATTGATGTGCATGTCTTTGATACGTTGAATCACAATGTCAAGGTTGCGCTCAGTTTGCTCGGGGTCTTTATCATACAGATAATCCATATCCAAATGCGCCACTCGCATAGGTCGGTCGGCACGCAGTCCGGTGATGATTTCTATAAATTGCTTGACGCCGGGATTATTGACCATAATTAAGCGCCGCAAGGCGCTGATATTGGCCACCGTGTTAAAGTTATCTGCAAGTCCCATAGTCATGGGCATGCCGGCTTCACGCGATGCCTGTACTGTGATTTGATTGTATTCGCCATAAGGCCACACCATGACCCTAGGTCTGACGCCAGCATGTTGAAAAATAAACTCGGCGCTTTTTAGCAAGGCGTTATGGATGCGATCGCGATACTCTTCATCGTTTTCGTAGACCAGCATGGGGTCGTCATACAGTCGGGTAACCGCCGCCGCCTGAGTGTTGCCTTGCGGATTAGCAGGTATACCTTTATGTAAATCATAGCTGTGCGAGCCGATTTCCACTAGGCCGGACTGTACCATTTCCCTGACTTGATTCCAGTTCAACAAAGGTTTAGTGCCGTTATAAGTTGCTAAATTGCCATCCATCCACGCTCCCACCAAGGAAACTGTCGCTGAGTAATGGTGTTTTTTTAAGATAGGAAAGACGTGGGTATAAAAACTCTCATAGCCGTCATCGAAGGTCAGTAGCACAGACTTGTCTGGCAAGGTATCCTTGCCGGCTGCCGCATCCAGCACATTTTGCACACCGACTATGTTATAGCCGTTTTTTTTCAGCCAAGCGAGTTGTTCTTCAAGATGATCGACACTGACATCCATCGAGTTAAACGGGGGTTTGGCACCTTCCGCTCCTACAATGTCATGATAATTAAGTACCAAAAAGTTTTGCTCTTTAGCATGGGCTAAGCCAACGACTAAAAGCAGAGCCATTAAACAACAGATTTTATTGACAATATGTGTGATGGAAACAGGGGAAGTAAGACTCATAACATCCAAATTTTAAAGAAACTTAAGCAAAGTAGCGACAATATTAACCGAAAAATCAGCGTTTCAGTTGAATATTAAAAAGTGTACCAAAATATGGACTGCTCTACACTAGCGTAACAGTAAGTTTAGTAGGTTTGTAGGTTTGCGCCAGTAGAGAAGGTCGGACACATTTTTGTGCCCGACAATTAGAGGGTTAATGTGGGATTACACTCAGTTTATGCCATTGTTGAGTAGGGCAGTCCATTTGCTCAATAATGAATGTTTTGGATTAAGGTGAATGCAAACTGATTTATTCATGATTTGTGCGGGGTTCAGTTAATGCACTTAGTAGTTCGGGATATTGAAAATGAAAATTTTCAGTTAATAAGCGTTCTGGCAGTACCCGCTGACTCGCTAGTAATAATTCTGATCTCTCGCCTAAGAGTATTTTTAATAGCCAAGCAGGCATAGGTAATAAAGCTGGACGCCTTAAATGCTGGGCTAGTGTTTTTGTAAATTCACTATTGGTCACTGGATGAGGTGCTGTGGCATTATAGACACCTTGCATAGCTGTGTTGCTGATCATGAGTTTTGCAATGGCAATCCAATCGGCTTTATGTATCCATGACATCCATTGTTGACCATCACCCAAGATGCCGCCTAATCCGAACTTAAAAGGAAGCAGCATACGTTGTAATAAGCCACCATCATGCGCTAAAACCAAGCCTGTTCTAATCAGGCATACTCTAACACCAAATTGACTGGCTAGTTGTGCAGTCGCTTCCCAGTCAGCACATAAGCGTTGCGAAAAATCATGAGACGCTGGTGATGATGATTCGATTAATACCTTATTGCCTTGATTGCCATAATAACCAATAGCAGAGCCGCTGATTAGTAATTCCGGTTTAACCGTTGCTGCTTTTATATAGCTTATTAATTGTTCGGTTAGTTGTATACGACTATCTCTGATGATTTGTTTGCGGGCGTCGCTCCAATGGTGATCAAAAATAGGTGCGCCAGCAAGATTAATAATAACTTGAAAATGATGCTCTGAAGTCAATTGATTGAGATTCGATAATGTCGTCACCTCATTGCCGATTATTTTATTGACGGTATCAGGAGTGCGGCTTAAAACAGTCACTTTGTGACCTTCTTTAAGTAGGCTGCTAACTAAAGCACGACCAATAAAGCCAGTTCCGCCGGTAATTAATATGTTCATCGCATGCGCCTCGTGGGAGTAGAAGTTCAGTAGAGTAGTATTGTATATGTTTTGTTCAACTATGGTTTGACAAATATGTTTTGGGCGAGTAGTTTAGAAAGTCAGTCGTTATAATATTGCCGTTTTAAAATTGTATAGCCTCCTCAAGACTATTGATGAATGGTGTATTGACTAGCAGTCCTCCTCTATAAGTCCCCCCACTAGAATTTATGGGAGGACTTTTTTTTAAGCGTAGGTTTACAATGTGAACTTACTTCAGCCGCTTGTAATGTCTGACATAATGGATTGTTTATGAAATAACAACAGACGTCAAAAAGTTCAGCAATTCAGAGCATCATGAAAATCCAGCTCCATGAAGCCCAGCCATTTTATTCCGGGCACACTCCCCCATCTCCGTACGTTAGAGTCAGCGTGCATTGTTTATCAAGTCGGGGGTTTTTTGTGTAATCGCTCCTAA
>CAIVYW010000466.1 GCA_903910205.1 uncultured Methylococcaceae bacterium
GTCTGTGTAGTGAATGGTGCAGTCATGCCGTCAGCAGCAGAAACCAGTGAGCAGTAGTGATACCTACTCACTCTTAGGAAACTAGGAATCCCCTTCCTTCAGGTGGGGGAGGATGTCAAAATTCAGTAAGCGAAGTGATGCGCGAAGCTTTACGTCTCTTGGAAGAGCGCGATCAGTTGCGTGATTTACGACTTGAAGAATTAAGAAGCGAAATTCAAAAAGGCATAAATAGTGGTAAAGCTACGCCCTTAAACATCGAAGACATTAAAGCGAGCGGTCGCAAGCGCCTTGCTGCACAACAAATAACTGGCTGTGTTAATGCCACAACTATTAAAGCGCCCAGAAGCCGAAAACGACCTTGAAGAAATCTGGTGGTTTATTATAGTGCCAAAAATATGTGAGTTAGGTAAAGATGCAAACTACGCTATTTAGATCAACCATTATTACCCTCTAAAGTTATCTTAAGGAAAAAATCACCCATGCCAACACTTACCTGGGTCGGAAAAGACAAGGTTGTAAACCACCATCATGACGTACCCTTTAAGGTTTTGCAGCAGCAAAGCCGTTTTGATGCGCCAGAAGGTTCGCCCACCAATAGCACGGATAACCGGATTATTCATGGCGATAATTTGGAGGCGTTAAAAAGCCTGTTACCTGAGTTTGAAGGTAAGGTTAATTGTATTTACATAGATCCGCCTTATAACACGGGTAATGAAGGCTGGGCGTATAACGATGCGGTAAACGATCCTAAAATCAGGAAATGGCTGGGTCAAGTGGTCGGCAAAGAGGGCGAGGATTTATCTCGGCATGATAAATGGTTGTGCATGATGTACCCACGATTGAAATTGCTGCATCGCTTGTTGGCTAAAAATGGGGTTATTTTTATCTCAATTGATGATAATGAAGTTGCTCATTTACGGTTATTAATGGATGAAATTTTTGGCAATGGAAATTTCGTCGCAAATATCGTTTGGCAGAAAAGAACATCACCAGATGCGAGATTAAATTTAGGTGCGGCTCATGATCATATTCTTGTATATTCAAAATTCAGTTATAACTTGCAATTAAATAAAATAGCTTTAAGCGAAAGCAGAGCTACTGCATATAAAAATCCTGATAATGACCCGAGAGGTGTTTGGGCATCAGTTGATTTAACAGGTCAAACTGGGCATGCAACCCCCAATCAATTCTATGAAATAATTTCTCCTTTTGGAGAAAAGTATTCACCTCCAAATGGGAGATGTTGGGCTTTGATGGAGAATAAATTTATAAGTCTTCTCGAAGATGGGAGAATTTGGTTCGGTAAAGATGGCAAAGCTAGGCCACGTTTAAAAAAATTTATTTCAGAGTCTGAGGGTTCTACTATATGGACTTGGTGGTTAAATACAGAAGTTGGGCATAATCAAGAAGCAACTAAAGAAATAATTTCTTTAGTTGGTCATAATGTTTTTGAAACACCAAAGCCTACTCGTTTACTTAGTAGAATATTGCAGCTTGCTACTTGCAAAGACTCACTTATCTTAGACTCTTTCGCAGGCTCAGGCACAACCGCCCACGCCACTCTAAAGCTTAACGCCCAAGATGGCGGCAATCGTCGCTTTATCCTGATTGAAATGGAAGACTACGCCGACACCATTACCGCAGAACGTGTACGCCGCGTGATGTCCGGTTATGGTGAAGGCAACAAACAAGTTCCTGGACTCGGTGGCAGCTTTGCTTATTACACCGTCGGCGAACCGATTTTTAACCCGGACGATACGCTTAACGAAGCCGTTGGCATTGACGTCATCCGCAACTATGTCGCTTACAGTGAAGGGATTCGGGGTGAAGACCAAACAGCGCAAGATAATGCCTACACGCCTTACCTGATGGGACTCAATAGCGACACGGCCTGGATATTCTATTACGAACCCAAGCAAGTGACCTGTCTTGATCTGGATTTTCTAGGTTCTTTAAAGTTTGGTGCAGCTAAGCCCGGTACTGCGATTATCTATGCCGACAAGTGTTTACTGACTAAAGTGTTTATGACTAAATACGGTATTATCTTTAAGAAAATACCCCGCGATATTACCCGCTTTTAATTTCGGAGCACACACCATGCAAACCACGATTACCATTGATGACAGCCTGCTTGAACAAGCCGCTAAATTAGCCAATATTGACAATCAAAGCCAAGTGATAGAGTTGGCATTGAGTGAATTTATTCATCACCATCGAGTATCTCATAAAAAATCGAAACTACTGGAACTTTATGGCGCTGGAGGCATTTGTGAAGATTACGATTATAAAACCTTACGTAATGAAGAGGATAAATAATGTATCTGGTTGATACCTCGGTTTGGATTGATTTTTTTCGCGGAAAACAAACTTCTGCTGTTGAACAATTGCGTTATATCTTGCAATCGGAACAGAAAGTAGGGATCAATTCGCTTATTTACCAAGAAATTTTGCAGGGTTCTGAATCTGAACAACGCTTTAATCAATTTCGCGATTATTTTAAGGAGTTGATTTTTTATCAGCCAAAAGATGTAACCGAAAGTTATGCGCAAGCCGCCCATCTTTATTTTTCCTGCCGACGCAAGGGCATTACGATTCGCAGCACCATAGATTGCTTAATCGCACAAACCGCTATCGATAACGATCTGATTTTATTGCATAGCGACAAAGATTTTGAGCGTATTGCTACGGTTGCCACCACGTTAAAATTATATCTGGCCTAAAGCGCCGTGGAGTACAAACCTGGGTTTGTACTTTGTTTGTCATTAACCTGAAAAAGTTGTCTCAACATGGAATTAAAAGATTATCAACAGCGCGTCATCGATAATTTGGATGATTATTTAGCTCAACTGGTGGTTAATGCCAGTCCAGGCAGTGCTTTTAAAGCGTATTGGGATGCAAAAGGCGTGACCGGTATGGAGGTTTATAAAAATAATGTACCGGGTATTCCGCATGTCTGCGCCAAAGTACCGACTGCGGGCGGTAAAACCTTTATTGCGGTTAATGCCATTAAGGTTATTTTTGATGCACTGGCAGTTCATAATCCAAACCGTAGTAAATTGGTGGTTTGGTTGGTGCCATCCTTGTCCATTCTGGAACAAACAGTCCGACATTTGGATAATGCAGAACATCCTTATCGGCGACGGCTCAATCAGCTTTTCAGTAATCGCGTGGCTGTTTTTGAAAAGCGCGACCTGCTGATGGGCGCAGGCTTTTCGGCGGATACGGTGAGTGAGCAATTGTCTATTATTGTCATGAGCTTTGGGAGTTTAAAAGCCAAGAACAAGGAAGACCGTAAAATCTTTCAGGACAATGCTTATCTGGCCTCCTTTGCCGCTAATGAGGTCGATGAAAATGAGCTATTACCTGGTTATGATGCTACGGCCTTAATCAATGTGATTCGCGGCTTGGAGCCGATTGTCATTGTCGATGAAAGTCATAATGCCGAAACCGAACTTTCGGTGGAAATGCTGGTTAATCTCAATCCACATTTTATTTTTGACCTGACGGCAACGCCCAGAAATAACAGCAACATCATTAGCTATGTTGATGCGATGGCGCTTAAAAAACAGCACATGGTTAAACTGCCGGTGATTGTTTCAAATCAACCCAGCCGTAATGAAGCCATTGAAAGCGCCATTATTTTGCGGAAACGTCTGGAAGACATCGCCATTAAAGAAGAAGCAGCCGGCGGAAAATACATTCGGCCTATCGTGTTATTTCAAGCACAACCCAAAACGGGTGAAGACAAAACCACCTTTGAGAAAACCAAAGAGCAGTTGATTAACGCGAGTATTCCGGAAGCGGAGATAAAAATTAAAACAGCGGATATCAATGAACTAAAGGGGCTAGATTTAATGAGCCGTGAGTGTCCGGTACGTTACATTATTACGGTTAATGCCCTTAAAGAAGGTTGGGATTGTCCCTTTGCTTATATTCTGGCATCCCTGGCAGATAAATCGTCGGCGGTCGATGTTGAACAAATTCTTGGCCGCATACTGCGTATGCCGCATGTTCAGCAGCACGGCCATGAATTGTTAAATACCAGTTATGTGTTTACCGCCTCCGCTTTGTTTAGCGCAACCTTACAAAATATTGTTAAGGGCCTTAATCGGGCTGGATTTTCTGATAAAGATTATCGTGTCGCCACACAAACTGTCATTGAAAGTACTCAGACACCTGAGACAGATGATCTTTTCATCACCCATACTTATGACCATAGCTCAATAGACCTGTCAAATAGCTCTATTGATAATCAAGCGGCTTATGAGATAGCCGATCTTGTGCTTAACCCTAATGTCATTAATGCCGTAGTCAATAATGACAGTGACACCCGTGAAGACAATCGAACGCCCAGTGAAATAGCCGTAGATGCCTTGACACAGCAAGCCGGTATTGCCAGCCAAGCTTACGAAGAACAAGCCCGAGAGGCGTTGAATGTTGATATTCCCATCGAGCTGGAAGACAAAATGAACAAGCATAAGCTTAAAGGTAATTTTAGAGACGATGCTTTGGCGTTGAAAATCCCCCAGTTTTTTATTCATATCGAGTCGCAAGGCTGGATTGAAGATGAGACTACTCAGCTGTTTGAGAAGGATTTATTGTTAAAGAATTTTAATCTCGGCAAGGCTGATGCCACGATTAGCTTTGAAGATGTTGAAACAGAGTTATACCGGCTTGACCTGGAATATGTGGATGAAGGGGAGTACAAAGTGTCGTCCTTTAAAGCCAAGCCTGAGGAACGAAAAAAATACAACCTGATCATTTTAAAAGGAGACAGGGATAGCCAATTGATGAATTTGAATGCCCGGTTAACCATGCTGATTGGCAATATGACTCCTATTTCTGAACCAGAAATAAAAAATTACATCAGTCGAATGACTGATTCTTTTAGTGACAGCCAGATACATGATGCACTGGAACGAGATATTTATTATGTCAGAAAAATAAAACAAAAAATTAACACGCTATCCGCTATCCATGCTCATAAGACGTTTATTGATGATTTGGATGTTGATACTATCCTAATGCAGCCTAGTTTCACGCTGCCGGAAATCATTACACCCTCTGCGAATGCGCAGGATATCCCCAAAAGCCTTTATAGTACTGAAGCATCAATGGGGCTTTTTGAAGCCAGAGTTATTAACGAATTTGCTAATCTTGAAACTATTCAGTGGTGGCACAGAAATCTTTCCAGAGGCAAGGGTTTTAGGATTAATGGTTTTATCAATCACTATCCTGATTTTATAGTTAAAACGAACAGTGGTAAAACGATCATCATAGAAACCAAAGGCGATGACAGGGATAACTCTGATTCAGAGTTAAAACTTAAGTTGGGCAAGCTTTGGGAGTCGAAAGCCGGTGCTAAATTTAAGTATATGATGGTATTTGATAATAACCCGATTGATGGCGCTGAACGATTGGCGGATACTATTAGTAAGCTGGTTAAGATGTAATGTTGTTTTTGCCTACCATGTCGGTCTAGGTTTGCAACCCCGACTGAAACCTTTGGATGTTTCAATTGCGTATGGGTCGTGCGTATGGGTCGGATCCTTTAATTTTACACATCAACCCACGGTTATCGTTTCTTCTCATAATGGCATTTATGTTAAATTTACACTAAAATAAACACTCTATTCAATTCAATACATTAGGCATATTTTTATGCCCACTATTAGTATGTTTTATGGCATTATTGTTTCGATGTTTTTTGAAATTCAAGAAAAAC
>CAIVYW010000467.1 GCA_903910205.1 uncultured Methylococcaceae bacterium
AGTATTTAGTGGGAATGGCTTTAGCCACTCTCACAATGCTACAAAAACCCTTAACTCAATGACAGTGAAGCGGAACTCTCATCGTTATACACAATAAACCGTCATACCGGCAGGGAAGCCGGTATCCAGCGCCATGGATGGTAATATTTACACATCTATGTCGCCTAAATTTCGGTAATCCATGCCTGAATTACGTGCTTTTAGTGCTTAAACTGCAAAATCCCGCAAGCCGCTGATGCCCAAGACCAGCTTGAGCACCCACAACTGGAAGTTATAGCTTCCTAACAAAAAAGCCTGTCATCAAACCCCAATCACTACCTGCTGCACTGCGCTCCATTCGCCATGCGCCACACTTTTATCCCACCAGCGCACACGATATTCACGCGTTTCATGAGTATTGCCTAAAGCTAAAGGGCGCTCATCGTAATAAAGCTTGATGGTATTAACAGCCAGAAACACCCAATCCCCAACGCCATTGATACGGCTTTCTATCCAGATACCCTCATGCTCATACTTTTTAAAATCAATACGCACTCGGCTGCCAGTTTCGCCTAACTCAACAGTGACGGTAGGCTCAGGAATCAAGTGTTCCACGGTATTCGATGTAGCGATGATGCCTAAATCATGGCCGATAACATCCGTATAGTTTGGACTGGCCTTGATGCGAGTAATTTGGCTAAATAAGCGCTTTTGCATATTGGGCAAAGGTGCGGGCGGTGGATTAGGAAACTGAGAAGGTTGTGGCTGGATAGTGCTGGTATTCTCGGCACCACCGCCTATCATCAGTTGCTTGTGAGCAGTGGCTTCCTTAGCATCACGCTGCATGGCAGGATGCCAGTATTGCAAGATCCAGGTCCAGTAAGTGATATCAGTCAGAGTGCTGGTAATTTCCTCAGCAGTAATTCCGCAGAGTGGCCCATTAATAGGGAGTTTTAAAGCATAGTGAGACAGCCAAACGATTTGTGCGTCTTCGGTGTTAGGAAAAAAGCGATGTGTGCTCATAAGCGTCAGTATAATCCTGTTGATTTAAGTATAAAGTACGGGTTTATTGGTAAACAGTTGCGGCATATTTACAGCGTTGCCGAAAGCTGGATACTGCCGATGGAGATTTCTTGCCAGATTATCGCTGTTGATTTCCTCAATAACCTGACTCATAAACTACGCCTTAACTATGCTGCATGTCAAATATTTTATTTTAGTATCTTGTATAAAGTGTATCTACAGTGTCTTATAGGCTTTAGGGAGCGGGTAATAGCGCTTAGGCAAAGGTGCGAAGCTCGCGTGTCCGTGTGCGGCACTTTTTAGCACATGCGGCAGGTGTTGCAAAGATTGCTTATGACTCATTAGCGCCTGCCTTAATACCAAAGTCTTAAGGCAATAAGACGGCAGAACAATAAAAAACAGTTGCACCTCTGACTAACAAGCTCAGGCAGCTGTAAAAAACCTTCAACAGTCTGCTGATAAAATCCGCCACACTGCCTGTGGCCCTAAGGCAAGTTCTTACGACTGTCAGCATCGTGCCTAAAACCATCCGACATGAGCTAAACTAAGTGCGACGAAGGCTTCTAAGCGCAAACAAAAGGCCAAGGGCGAAGGGCGAAGGCTTAAGCCTAGTATCTGTCACACCTTAAGTTGCTAGCCTCCTAGATTTAACCTTTCGCCCTGAGCCTTTCGTCTGGGCTGAAACTGTCCCGCTTTAAATTGGTAGCCAATACAACCAGCCAAAATAATTGGGCTTAAAAAAATATGATACTAATTGAACCGCAATTAATGTATTATTACAAACATAATTGATGTCTAGATAATGAACACCAACCAACCAATTAGCCTTAGTTTAACTGCTTTTTGATAA
>CAIVYW010000468.1 GCA_903910205.1 uncultured Methylococcaceae bacterium
TGATTAAATTGATTGTCGGCTTGGGTAATCCAGGTCGTCAGTACGAAAAAACCCGGCATAATGCCGGGTTTTTGTTTTTAGACGCCCTAGCAACTGAATTAGGGTGTGCTTGGGCCAATGAGTCTAGGTTTCAAGGATTGTTTGCAGAGGGCAGCGTTGCAAGCGGAAAAGTCATGCTGTTAAAGCCCGATACTTTTATGAATAGAAGTGGGTTGTCTGTTGGAAAAGTCGCTAGATATTATAAATTATTGCCTGAAGAAATTCTTGTTGTTCATGATGAGTTGGATTTTAATCCTGGTATCGTTAAGCTCAAAAAAGATGGTGGCCATGCCGGCCATAATGGCTTAAGAGATATTATTGCTCATTTAGGTGCTAAGGAATTTTACCGTTTAAGACTAGGTATTGGTAGGCCGCCTGCTGGAAAAGTGGTGGCGGATTTTGTATTGTCTTCGCCATCAAAGCCAGAGTGGGAACTATTAATGGTAGCCTTTGATTATAGTCGAGGCTTTGTAGGTCAGATGGTTGCAGGTGATCTCGCAGCGGCTATGAATAAGCTAAATACCCAATAATAGTTATTGATTTCTATCATACAAAACATAAGAGACGGTGATAATGACAGAGTCATTCATTGGCGTATTATCATGTTTGGTAGGCGTAAATCGCCATTTTCTCAATGCAGTAGCTGCAGAATCATCTAAAACCTTATGTCCGCTACTACGTAATATCTCAACACCTAAGCTTTCGCCTTTGGCAGAAACTCTTATCCGTACAATCACATTACCTTGATAGCCTAGAAAAACTCCCATTTCTGGATATTCTGGACTTGGATTGTGACTATCACTGATTGGGAAATTATCTCTAGCAGAGGTTTTTCCTGATGGCGCTATAACCATAGCTGCTGAAACAGCTTGAGCCTTTTGCTGGTCAGGTTGAACGTTTACTTTTCGGGTGACCTGTTTAGTTGACTGTGACTTAATAAGTTTTTCTATCTCTCCTATATCAACAGGCTTTTCTGTTACCGGCGGTGCTTTTTTAACCTCAGGTTTAGGATTTGATTTTTCCGGTGGCGAAGTTGTTGGTGTTGGCTTGCTAGCTTGCGTTGTGTTGCCATCAAGTAAAGTGACCTCCATTTTGAAGGGGGCTGGTTCTTGATGTTTGCTAGGTAGATCCGCTTGTTTTAGCCATAGTAGAAGCAAAGCATGTAACAGTATCACCAGGATGACGAACAGTAGGGGTTCTATTTTTTTAGGCAAAACAATCTATTTTGATGTGAAAACTACGATTGTCCTTATTCTATCAGCTTTGCTGTCGTTAGTGATGTGTTCTGATTTGTTTTAGTCTAGTCGGTTACCAGCTTAAGGCGTGACAGATCTAGGCTTAACCCTTCGCCCTTTGTCTGCGCTTAAGAGAGCCCTGTCTAAAAGTAAACGATTAAGCTAAGCTTAAGTGGGTAGTACATTCTATGCAACCATTAGCTTCGATCTAAAATGCTATCAATGGTAATAGGAATTAAACAAAGCGCTGCCACTAATAAGAGCGTGTGTTGGAAAGGTTGTGTGTAGCCTGCTTTTTCAATGCAATAGATGGCCAAGACGCCGGTTAATAAATATAGCCAGCTCACACTTTTTTTGCGTAGCGCCTCATTTTGTAGGAAAAGTACGGCTAGTCCGGCGCAGAGGAGGGCTAAGAGAACAATCATGAAAGTAAAATAGCTAATGTGCATCTGAAACCTCTACTAATAGATTTAAATAATCTGCATCCCGTAATGGGCTGGTCTTATGTCTCTAGCCCTTGACGCTTAAATTTTAATAGGGCTCTAATCTAATTTAATGCAGAAGTTATGCCAATAATTCTTTTCTTATATAACAGCGCGTTATGTATTGTAGCGTGTGGTGTTGTGTATTTAAATGGTGCGTAAAGCGCATAAAAGCGCACGAAAAAGGTGCGACATTATGGTCTCAGATATACTTTTGAGCGATCACTGTAGAATTTTATTAGGACAATAAGGGCGGTATTGTTGATATAAATTCTATGTCTAATCTGCCGATAGTATTTTAGTGCTACAGTAGTACGCCAACTCACCGTATAATAGCAAGTTATTTTAGTGATGGTTAGGTGTGGTTTATGCAAATTATTCAGGAAGCGCTCACGTTTGATGACGTTTTATTAGTGCCTGCGCATTCTACTGTGCTACCCCGCGATGTAGAAATGAAGACTCAGTTGACCCGTACTATATCTCTTAACATTCCGTTGGTAGCCGCTGCTATGGATACGGTCACCGAGGCTAGGCTTGCAATAGCGATTGCTCAGGAAGGTGGTATAGGTATTATTCATAAAAACATGACCATAGAGCAGCAAGCTAGAGAAGTGCGTCATGTTAAAAAATATGAGAGTGGGGTCATTAAAGATCCTATTACGGTATCTCCTGATGTGAGTATTCGTGATGTTATTCAATTAACGCGTGCCAAAAATATTTCCGGTGTGCCGGTAGTCAATGGTGATGAATTGGTTGGTATTGTGACCAGTCGTGATTTACGCTTTGAAACACGCTACGATGAGCCCGTTTCAATGGTGATGACCCCTAAAGAACGTTTAATTACCGTTAATGAAAACACTGATCGTAAAGATGTCATTGCTTTGCTGCATAAACATCGCATCGAAAAAGTATTGGTTGTGAATGCTTCATTTCATTTACGGGGCATGATTACCGTAAAAGATATACAAAAAGCCAAGGATTATCCACTGGCGTGCAAAGATGATTTAGAACGCTTGCGTGTTGGGGCTGCCGTTGGAACAGGGCAGGGCACAGAAGATCGTGTCGCTGCATTAGTTGAAGCGGGCGTCGACGTTATTATTGTTGATACTGCGCATGGACATTCGCAAGGTGTTTTGGATAGGGTCAGATGGGTTAAACAAAATTACCCATCAGTACAAGTCATCGGGGGCAATATTGCCACGGCTGCGGCTGCATTAGCCTTGGTTGAGGCCGGAGCAGATGGCGTTAAGGTCGGAATTGGCCCGGGTTCTATTTGTACGACACGTATTGTAGCGGGCGTTGGCGTTCCTCAGATTACGGCAGTGAGTAATGTAGCAGACGCTCTGAAAGGTACGGGTGTGCCTTTAATTGCCGATGGTGGTATTCGTTATTCGGGTGATGTTGCAAAAGCTTTAGCGGCTGGTGCGCATGCGGTAATGTTGGGCGGTATGTTTGCCGGCACTGAAGAAGCCCCTGGTGACGTTGAATTATTTCAAGGACGATCTTACAAATCTTATCGTGGTATGGGTTCGTTAGGAGCCATGTCACAACAACAAGGCTCTAGTGATCGTTATTTTCAAGAAGCAGATTCTGTAGAAAAGCTAGTGCCAGAAGGTATTGAAGGTCGAGTGCCTTATAAAGGTAGTTTGTTGGCTGTTGTTCATCAATTATTGGGCGGGATTCGTGCCAGTATGGGCTATACAGGCAGTCAAACGATTGATATTTTGCATGATAAAGCACAATTTGTGCGAGTAACCAGTGCCGGCATGAGAGAAAGTCATGTACATGATGTGACGATTACTAAAGAAGCACCTAATTATCGAGCTGAATAATAAGAGTCAATTTATTTATAGTTTCTCTACTTAGCATCGAAATTAAAAATAGCCAATTAATCCCTCTGTAATCTGCTCCTTTAACTAGGAGCAGACATCCTCCTATTAAAGATAACCACTAAAGAGTTTCATTGTGACGCAACAACAAGCCCCTAATATCCATACCCACAAAATTCTGATCTTAGATTTCGGATCACAATATACTCAGTTAATCGCTAGGCGCATTCGTGAGATCGGTGTTTATTGCGAAATTTATTCTTGTGAATGCACTGAGGCCGAAGTTAAAGACTTTGCCCCTAATGGTATTATCTTATCGGGTGGCCCAGATACCGTCACTAGCGGTGATACGCCACGAGCCCCGCAAATCGTTTTTGAACTCGGTGTGCCAGTCTTAGGTATTTGCTACGGTATGCAAACCATGACCGAACAAATGGGCGGCAAGGTAGAAACTTCTGATCATAGAGAATTTGGTTATGCGCAAATTAGAGCGCGTGGACATTCCAAGTTATTGACTGAGATAGAAGATCATTTATCCCCAGAAGGTTACGGCTTACTGGATGTATGGATGAGCCACGGTGATAGAGTGGTTGAATTACCAGAAGGTTTTACGCTAATAGCCAGTTCTGATGGTGCACCGATTGCCGGCATCGCTAATGAAGCAAAAGATTTTTACGCATTACAGTTTCATCCAGAAGTCACCCATACCAAGCAAGGTGGGCGCATATTGTCGCGGTTTGTCTTAGATATTTGTGGCTGTGAGGCGCTTTGGACATCCAATAATATTATTGAAGATAGTATTAAGGCCGTGCAAGAAAAAGTCGGTACTGACCATGTTATCTTAGGTTTATCCGGTGGCGTCGATTCCTCAGTGGTTGCGGCTTTACTGCATAAAGCCATTAAAGATCAATTAACCTGTGTGTTTGTTGATACTGGTTTGCTGCGCTTACATGAAGGTGATCAAGTCATGGCGACTTTTGCTGAACATATGGGCGTTAAAGTGATTAGAGTGAATGCCGAGCAGCGTTATTTAGATGCTTTAGATGGTATTGATGATCCTGAACATAAGCGCAAAATCATCGGTAATTTATTTATAGAAATTTTCGATGAAGAAGCGGCAAAAATAACCGATGCAAAATGGTTGGCGCAAGGCACTATTTATCCTGATGTGATTGAATCTGCAGGTTCCAAAAGCGGTAAGGCTCATTTAATTAAATCGCATCATAACGTCGGTGGTTTGCCAGAAAACATGTTGTTAAAACTGGTTGAGCCTTTGCGTGAGTTATTTAAAGATGAAGTCAGAAAATTAGGCTTAGAGTTAGGTTTACCGGCCGATATGGTTTTTCGTCATCCGTTTCCAGGGCCTGGTTTGGGCGTAAGAATCTTAGGTAAGGTTAAAAAAGAATATGCCGATTTATTGCGTCAAGCTGATGCGATATTTATCGAGGAATTATATCGTCACGACTTATACAACAAAGTTAGTCAAGCCTTTGCCGTATTTTTACCCGTTAAATCGGTCGGTGTCATGGGTGATGGCAGACGCTATGATTATGTGATTGCCATTCGAGCCGTTGAAACCATTGATTTCATGACTGCACGTTGGGCGCATTTGCCTTATGAGTTTCTTGATTTGATTTCTCGCCGTATTATTAATGAAGTGCCTGGCATTTCTCGTGTCGCTTATGATATTTCAGGTAAGCCACCTGCGACTATTGAGTGGGAATAACATTGCTAATTAAATCAGCTATCAACTAGATGGGCGAGATAATAAAACGAATCTATTGATTCTGGGAACGCCGAGCCCTCTCTCGGCGTAGTCACCACCCGCATCGACCTAGCTATCTTTTAGCTAGCGGTTAGTTGTTTCGGAAGGTATTTTTTTCGACAGCCACAAAAAACGCGATGTTATTACAAATCCAGTACGTCAAAGGATGTTATCTGTCTTGTTAAGAGGCTACCAACTTAAGACTGGACGGTTTAGCTCAATCGTTCATTTTTAGTAGGGTTCTTCTAAGCCCAAGCGAAGGGCGAAGGGTTAAGTCGAGTATCTGTCATGCCTTAAGTTGCTAGCCTCCTAGATTTAATCTTTCGCCCTGAGCCTTTCGTTTACACTCAAATTGTCCCACTTTAAATTGGTAGCCTTAAAAACTAATAGGTTATTGAACCTAGAGTGAGCTAGTCCACCCTGCTCAAACCGATTACTTTTAGTATTTTGCCAAATGCTTTTGATATTTTGGTTTTTTATTGTCGAACAGGGCTTTTTTCTTTACTAAAAGACCTTTTTTAATAACGGATTTTGTTTTTTAGTTATTAAAGTCCCGCTGTTAGTTAAGAAATACGACCCTTTTCAGCTGTCAGTCGTTGACTGTTTTTATTTGAATAGTTTAATTTCAAGTTAAATAAGTGCTTTTTAGTTAAGAAAAAACTCTTTTTACTTAAGCAACTTTGCTTTTTAGTTATTGAATACTGGCTGTTAGTTAAGCAATTTTGCCTTTATCAATTGAAGAAAGTCGCTTGACCATTGTCGATCTTCGCCGATTCAACATTGAATTTTGTAAATTCGATGTTGAAATGTAGTTTTATCAAAAGCATCTGCTAATTTTTCAAA
>CAIVYW010000469.1 GCA_903910205.1 uncultured Methylococcaceae bacterium
CATCCGAGAATTTCCAAACACGGGTAATCACTAAAACATCAACTTCCTTACGTAAATCCAAAGGCAGTGGTGCAAAGGGAGCACTCATGCGAACAATTTTTTTAGCGGCTTCATCTAAGTCCAAATTCCCAGACGATCTACCGATTCTAATACTGTAGATACTGCCATCAGCATTAACACCCACATCCATCGTCAATGTACCGGAAAAGTTTTTCTTGAGTGCCACTTCAGGGTAATTAAGATTACCCATGCGCTCTACTTTACTTTCCCAATCTTTCATATATTGAGCAGCAATATATTTATGAGTGCTCACAGCGTCCACAAATTTTATTTTAGCTTGCTGTGCGCTAGGTTGTCTTTGCCTAATTTCAGTGCCTAATTGAGCAATTTGTTGCTGCAATAAATCGGCTGTCAATTTTGGATGTTGCTCAGGTTCTTTAGCGACCTTCGTATGTTTGGCGGCAACGACTTTCCTTTCAGCCTTTACAGACGTCAATACTCGTTGCTCAGGCTCAGGCTCAGGCTTAGCTTTAGGCTTGGAGCGCTGTTCTTCAAGCGCCGTCTTTTTAATAGGCTTTTCTTTTTTATGCTCGCTTTGACTCGCCCTCTGTTGCGCTGGAGATTCAGCCTGACTCATCTTGCGCCCGCCACCCGATTGATTTTCTTGCGCTAAAAAGTCGGTTTTATCCTCTTCCTTTTCTGTCGGTTTACTAATTAAGGTAATCTCGATAGGTTGAGATAGACGCTCAGCTTCCGATTTATGCGAGCCAAGACTCCAAGCAACAACCAATATCAGATGAAAAACAACCGCCACAGCTAACGCTATTAATAAAAGTTCCTTACTTTTTAACACCATTCGATTAGGTACAAAAAGGGGCTTACTGATCATTGCATTGTAATTTTGTATCAATATGATCCATTAACATGCCGGCGATATTAAGTCCGAATTGCTGATCTAACTCTTGAACGCAGGTAGGACTTGTCACATTTATTTCAGTCAATTTATCACCAATGACATCAATACCAACAAAAACTAAGCCTTTTTCTCGTAAGGTAGGCCCGACTTGATTAGCAATCCACAAGTCTTGTTCGGTTAATGGTCGACCTTCTGCGCGTCCACCAGCGGCCAAATTGCCTCGTGATTCACCTTGGGCAGGAATACGTGCTAAAGCGTAAGGTATCGCAACGCCATTAATCATTAATATTCGTTTATCGCCATCTTTTATTTCCGGCAGATACTTTTGGGCCATGACATAGCGACTATTATAGTGCGTCATCGTTTCCAAAATAACACTCAGATTGGGATCGTTTTGTCGTAAATGAAAAATAGAGGTGCCGCCCATGCCGTCTAACGGTTTTAATATAATCTCTCCTTGTTCTTGCAAAAAACCTCTTATGCGGGCGGGATCTCTAGCCACCAAGGTTTCTGCACAGCACTGAGGAAACCAAGCCGTAAAAAGCTTTTCATTTGCATCGCGCAATGACTGCGGTTTATTAACGACATAAACCCCCATACTTTCAGCACGCTCTAACAAGTAGGTTGCATAAATATATTCTTGATCAAAAGGAGGATCCTTACGCATCAAGATGACATTTAACTGATCCAAAGGAATATCTTGTTCAGCAATGAACTGATACCACTGCTGGGCATCCCGCTGTACTGTGAGAGTTCGTGTTCTTGCGTAAGCCCTGCCATTTCTTAGAAAGAGATCATTAAGCTCCATATAATGCAGCTCCCATCCCCTAGATTGTGCTTCAAGCAACATGGCAAAACTAGTGTCTTTTTTGATATTGATATGGTCTATGGAATCCATGACCATGCCGAGTTTAATAGGCATTATTGTCCTGTGCTGTACTTTAGTAGAAGATTGATGGGCTTATTTTATAGATAGTTATTTACCTTGAAAAGATTTTTTGGTATAAAGATCGGCTAATTTATAATTTAGGCGCACCAAGAGGTCAATCATGTCTAGAGTATGTCAAGTAACTTGTAAAAAACCCGTTACAGGTAATAACGTATCACACGCAAACAACAGAACTAAAAGACGTTTCCTTCCTAATCTGCAACATCACAGATTTTGGGTAGAAAGCGAAAACCGTTGGGTGCGTCTTCGAATTTCTACAAAAGCAA
>CAIVYW010000470.1 GCA_903910205.1 uncultured Methylococcaceae bacterium
CGTTTACCGCGTGAATGCGAGTTGGTGCTTAAAGAAATTGCTCCAGGTAAGCGTACAAAAAATAGCGATGTTGCCCGAAGTGTTAAAGAGGAGGGTGAGCGTATAATTGCTGCTATTCCTCAGGGTACGCATATTGTAACCTTAGATATACCTGGCAAACCATGGTCTACGCCTGAGTTAGCTCAAGCCATGCAGCGTTGGTTGGAAGGCGGCCAGCATGTTGCTGTTTTAATAGGTGGACCTGAGGGCTTAGCGGATTCGGTTAAACAATTAGCTAGAGAGTCTTGGAGCTTATCTAAGCTTACCTTTCCACATCCATTAGTGCGTATAATTGTTGCCGAACAGATTTATCGCGCTTGGAGTATTCTTAATAACCACCCGTATCATCGTTAATGACTGCACAGATTATTCTCGCTTCAGCATCTCCTCGTCGACAAGAATTGCTGGACCAAATTAATGTTACTTATAAAGTATATCCAGTAGATATTGATGAAACACCTAGAGCCAATGAGTCTCCATTAGCTTATGTACAACGGCTAGCCGCAGAAAAGTCTGCTGCCTGTAAGGCACGATTGAACCCAGATAGACCCATTTTAGCAGCCGATACGACGGTTGTTTTGGGAGAAATGATTATGGGAAAACCCAAAGATCAGGCGGATGCTCTAGAGATGTTGATGCGCTTATCTGGAAAAACCCATCAGGTTTATAGTGCTATTTCTGTTCGTGGCAGAGTGCATGGGCAGGCCGTTAGCGTTACAAAGGTCACGTTTAGGCACTTGAACGAACAAGAAATATTAGCTTACTGGCAGAGTGGTGAGCCGCTAGATAAGGCTGGCAGTTATGCTATACAAGGATTGGGCGCACTATTTGTGGAAGCTATAAAAGGCAGTTTTTCAGGGGTAGTGGGTTTACCTTTATTTGAAACAGCCGAACTTTTATCTAATCAAGGAGTGACCATTTTCAAATGAGTGAAGAAATTTTAATTAATGTCACGCCCCCAGAAACGCGTGTTGCTGTTATTGAAAATGGTGTCTTGCAAGAAGTCATTATTGAGCGTAGCCGTGAACGAGGCTTAGTCGGCAATATTTACAAAGGTGAAGTGTGCAGAGTGTTACCTGGTATGCAGGCTGCTTTTGTTGATATTGGCTTACCTAAAGCCGCTTTTATCCATCTTTCGGACTTATGCGCCAAGGATTTGGAAAAAAGAGGCACCGAAATAATTGAACATTATTTACATGAAGGTCAGCATATTATTGTGCAAGTGGTTAAAGATCCACTAGGGACTAAAGGTGCTAGATTAACGACAGAAATATCAATTCCATCGCGTTATCAAGTTTATATGCCTTATTCAAATAATACAGGCGTATCGCAACGAATTGAATGTGAAGCAGAGCGAGTTCGATTAAGGGCTTGTCTTGATGGTTTTAGGCGCGAGCATCTGTGCGGCGGCTTTATTGCAAGAACAGCCGCAGAATGTGCAGACGAATCTGTTTTGATTGCCGACATGATGTTTTTGTTGAAATTATGGGAATCGATTTCTGAAAAAATTGCCGATGCTCAGCCTAAGCAATTTATTCATAAAGATTTACCGCTGAGTATAAGAACCTTAAGGGATTTATATAAAGAAGGTATCGATAGAGTACGTGTAGATTCTAAAGAAACATATCATCGTTTACTGGAATTTGCCGAAATTTTTGTGCCAGAAATTGTGCCCGTTATCGAACATTACACGGGCGAGTGCCCTGTATTTGATATTTACAGTGTTGAAGATGAGATTAAAAAAGCCCTAGAGCGTAAGGTTAAATTAAAATCCGGTGGCTATTTGATTTTTGATCAAACGGAAGCGATGACGACTGTTGATGTTAATACCGGTGGTTATGTCGGTGGCCGTAATTTAGAAGAAACCATTTTCAAAACTAATCTTGAGGCCGCGCAAACGATTGCACGCCAGCTTAGACTCAGAAATTTGGGGGGCATCATCATTATCGATTTTATCGATATGAAGAGTGAAGAACATAAGAAGCAAGTCTTACAAGCGCTAGAACGTAACTTAGAAAAAGATCGGGCAAAAACTAAAATTACTGAAGTGTCTGTGTTGGGTTTGGTAGAAATGACCCGCAAAAGAACACGAGAAAGTCTTGAGCATATTCTATGTGAACCTTGCAGTGCTTGTGGCGGAAGAGGCGTATTAAAAACGGCTGAATCTATGTGCTTGGAGATATTTAGAGAAATCATTAGAGAAGTCAGATTATACAAAGTACAAACAATTTTGGTGTTGGCCTCTAATGAAGTGGTTGAGATGTTACTTGATGAGGATGCCGATATGTTGGCAGAATTGGAAATATTTTTAGGTGTGCAGATCAAATTTAGAGCTGAGGCACAATATAATCAGGAGCAGTACGATGTTGTATTACTTTAAGCTTAACCATTAACCTTTGTATTGATTTTTCAGCTAAGCGTCCTTAATCGATTTTATGATTCATCATATTAAACGTGCAACTCGATATTTTATTTTTGGGTCTTTACTGGCATTAGCGATCAGTTTAACTGGCGTGCGTTTTCTATTATCAGGTATCGAAGGCTATCAACTTCAGTTGCAAGCACGTGTTAGTGAGTTAGTGGGGGCGCCAGTCATTGTTCGTCATTTAAGCGCTAAAATGCGTGGCTTTAGTCCTGAGTTGATACTTAAAGACATTACTGTTGCTTCGATTGACGCTAATGCGCCACCGGCTATTCAACTTAAAGAAATTCGCTTGGCTATTAATCTCCTTGATATGCTGGTGCATCGAGAATTATTGGCTTCTTCGCGAGTGACCTTAGTGGGAACTAAGTTGACAATAATTCGCAAGCTAGATGGAAACTTTTCGGTTCTTGGTTTAAAGGCTGGAGATGAGCAGCCTTTGTGGTTATTGCAGGGCGGTCAGTTCGAAGTAGTGCAAAGTGAAATAACTTTTTTAGATCAAAAAAGGCAAACTAAGGCTCTTAGCTTTGAGTCGGTTGATTTAGCGATTATTAACGAGGCGTCGCGTCATAAAATTAATCTCTTGATGAAGCTACCGGAAAAATATGGCGATAGCTTGATGGTTGCTATGGATTTGCAAGGTAATGTTTTTGAAGCTTCAGCCCTAAATGGTGCCGTTTATATTGAAGGAAAAAATCTTAAATTGTCTGAATTGGCAGCGTTCGATTTGCCTATGTCGCTGAATGTTACTTCAGGTGTTGCAGATATTAATGTTTGGGCTGAATTACAGCGTGCGCAATTGCTTGCAATGACCAGTGAAGTTCAATTAAAACACTTTAATTTATTACATCATGATCATGATGTAATGCCTATTGAACAATTAAAAGCACGGGTACATTGGCAATTTTCTGATAATCAATGGCGACTTGATGTCTCTCAGTTTTTATTAGAGACAAACGACCTGAGTGGTTTAACTAAATGGCCTGATGCTGTTTTCAGTGTTGCAGGTAGTGTTAAAGACGAACAGTTTTTACGTAAGTTTGCCGTGTTTGTGCCTCAACTGGATTTACAAGAAGTTGCTTTATTGGCCAAGTTTATGGCGCCGTTACAGGATGAGCAGATTAATACGGTAGAGCAAATGCAGTTAAAAGGGCGCTTAGAACAATTTGCCATCTATGCTGATTTTGAAGAAAAAACATTCGCTGTTAACGGAAAGTTTGTAGAGCTTAGTGTAAATCCGTTTGCTAACTTTCCTGGCGTAAGTCATTTAACAGCTCAAGTACAGGGTAATGAAAAAAAGGGGGTCATGCGCTTGATGACCGAGAGTGCAGAACTTATTGCCCCTGTTTTTTTTCGTGAACCCTTTGTCATTAGCAGCCTTAAAGGCAATGTGAATTGGCAGCAAACAAAAACAGATTGGCTACTCTCTAGTCGTTTACTTGAGTTAGAATTACACGGGCTTCAGAGTAAAGTTCGATTGAACTTAGTGCTGCCCAAAATCAGTGCCCTACCCTTTTTAGATATACAGGCATCATTTATTAGTGATGACATTAGCAAGCTACTCCATTATTTACCCACTAAAGTCATGAAACCTGCTGATGTCATTTGGTATGATTTGGCCTTTCTTAGCGGCAGAGTGACCCAAGGTGGTTTGTTATATTCCGGTAAACTAGGCGCATTCCCAACTAAAGTAGAAGACGGGGTGTTTGAGGCCAACGTTGATCTCGATCAGCTAAATTTAGCCTATCTTCCTGACTGGCCGCAGATTACCAATTTAGCCGGTAAGGTAGTGGTCTTACAAAATGTCATGAACGCTGAAATAACGCAAGGACAGAGCAGTAATCTTAATATTACCCAAGCAACGGTTATTAATCCCGCATTAGGAACTAGCAAACGCCTCATAGTTAAAGGCATGCTTGAGGGCGAAATCAGCGATGTATTCAAATTTTTAAAGCAGACTCCGTTAAATTCAACAGTGGGTTTTCTGGTTGATGCCGTTGTACCTCAGGGCAATACGCAAATGAAGCTTGATCTGAGTTTGCCGTTGTCTGAAGAGCTTCAGCCTATAGTTTACGGAGCTGCGCAATTTAATCAGGCAAAGCTTAATGTCAGCGCACTTGATTTATGGATAACTAAAATTACTGGAGACTTAAAGTTTACAGAATTAGGCGTTTATAGTGAGGGTATTCGAGGCGTCGCTTTAGGTCGTCCTATTAAAATCAATATTGATAAAGCCGATCATCAGCAAACTTTTTTAGATATAAAAGGCAGTGCTGGAATAATAGACTTACAAAAACAATTCAAAATGCCGGGATGGGAGGTTGCTCAAGGCGAAATGAATTATCAATTAAAGTTGGGGCTGCCGTTTCCCAATAGTCCAACGGAACTAGTTATACAATCTGATCTTGTGGGTGTGTCGTTGGAGTTGCCAGGATTTTTGGCAAAAACAACTTTGCAAAAAAAGCCCTTATCTTTGACTTTTGGGCTGAGCGGCGAAGCAATACTGCCTATTATTTTAGATTATAACGATAGCCTAAAGGCCGCCGTAAAAGTCAATTTAGCCCAGAAACAACTTGATTCAGGGCATGTTTTGGTAGGTACAGGCATTGTTCAACAAACAAATCAACCCGGTCTAAAGTTAGAGATTAATCAAGATACCCTAAACTTACAAGACTGGCTGGTCATGTCGGGTCATCAAAATAAAGAAAATAAAGAAAGTGGTGTTTTAAATAATATTAGAGAAATTAAGCTTCATAGCGCCCATGCACAATGGAAAAACAGCTCTTTAGGGGCTTTTGATCTGACTCTAACTCCAGAAAAAACCCATTGGTCAGGTCTTATTAAAAGTGATGTAGCAACGGGAAAGATACACATTCCTCTTGACATTACAGGGGCTGAAAAAATCAAGCTGAGCTTGTCGGCCCTTGACCTATCTGCATTAAAGTCCGTGGCGTCACAAACTAATAGTGTGGAAGTTAAAGGTGCTGAACTTAAGCCAGGATTAGTACCCGCTGAGCTACCTTTGATTTCTATGACGAGTGATAACACTTACTGGCGGTCGGTGAATCTTGGACAATTAGCGATAGAAACTGAACGTGCGGCTCATGGCATGTTACTTAACTACTTAAAGCTGACAGCTAAAGAGCAACAATTACAATTATCGGGTGAGTGGAAAGTAAAAGGCTTGCAGTCTGAAACACTGTTGCAAGGTCGTATAGAATCGGCCAATGCCGGACAACTGCTTAATCAACTCGATATTACTAAGGATTTAAAGGATGCCAGTGCCGCTGTTGATTTTTCTGGGAATTGGCTTGCCGCTCCTTATGATTTTTCTCTACAGACATTGCAGGGAAAAGTAGATGTTAATCTAAAAAATGGTCGTATTCTTAGTATAGAACCAGGCTTTGGTCGATTATTGGGTATATTGGCTATGGCGCAGTGGGTTAAGCGCTTACAGCTTGATTTCAGTGATATATTTCAACAGGGCTTAACTTTTAATAGCATTAAAGGTCATTTTAATCTATTAAACGGCAAAGCAATCACTCGTGACTTGGTGATAGATGCAATACCTGCGAAGATAAATATCTCAGGTCAAACTGACTTTATTAATAAAAGCTTAGATCAAGTTGCCAGCGTCATCCCAAAAAGTGCTGATGCCGTGCCTATTGCTGGTACAATCATGGGCAAAGTTGTCGCGCTCATTGGGCAGTCATTAACCGGTAAAGATCAGGAAGGTTTTTTCTTTGGATCTCAGTACCAAGTTAAAGGCAGTTGGGACGATGCACAAATTATTCCGCTACATGAACACGAAGGTTTGCTGCAAAAAACGTGGAACGGTATTACCGGTTTTCCATGGGTACAGCAACCCAAAAATCAATAATAGGGAGACGACATGAGTAAATGCGCAGCCATACAAATGGCATCGAGTCCAAATATCGGTTTTAATTTATTGGAAGCCGAAAAACTGATCGCGGAAGCCGTTAAAGCCGGTGCAAAATTAGTGGCTTTGCCGGAAAACTTTGCCTTGATGGGCGATCATGAATCCGACAAACTTAAGGTCAAAGAGGTTGATGGTACAGGTCCAATACAACATTTTTTAGCAACCGTCGCCAAAAAATATGCGGTGTGGGTGGTAGGTGGCACTATTCCCTTGGAAGCGGATGATGCCAATAAAGCACGGGCTGCTTGTCTGATTTACAACGACAAAGGTGAGCGAGTGGGGCGCTATGATAAGGTTCATTTATTTGATGTTAATGTACCGGGCACTAATGACGTTTATCGTGAATCAGACTCCATCGAGCCGGGTATAGAATCACACGTTTTTGATACGCCTTTTGGTAAATTGGGCATTGCCGTTTGTTATGACCTACGCTTTCCGGAATTCTTTCGAAAAATGAGTAAAGAAGGGGTAGAGATTTTAGTCGTGCCTTCTGCCTTTACCGCAGAAACAGGTGCGGCTCATTGGGAAATATTATTACGGGCTAGAGCGGTAGAAAATCTCTGTTACGTGATTGCACCGAATCAGGGTGGCTTCCATCTTAATGGTCGCAAAACCTTTGGTCACAGTATGATTATAGATCCTTGGGGTACGATATTAGATTGCTATAAAACAGGTGGTGGTTTTGTTATGGCAGATATTGATCAAGAGCGACTCGAAAAGGTGCGAGGCGCTTTTCCTGTTTTAAATCATCGTCGTTTTTTCTGTGAGTAATAT
Source organism: uncultured Methylococcaceae bacterium (assembly GCA_903910205.1). Classification (GTDB taxonomy): domain Bacteria; phylum Pseudomonadota; class Gammaproteobacteria; order Methylococcales; family Methylomonadaceae; genus Methylobacter_C. The sequence goes on from CAIVYW010000470.1 coordinate 7,176, forward strand.
GAAAGTCATTGTTAACAGCTTAATATTATCCTTAGGTTTAGTTTCTTGTGGGGCTCCAACAGAAAGTCGTTATAGAGATACGGCTATGCTAGAGCGCCCCCCTATTTTACCCGTGACACATCAATCAGCAGAGCAGTCAGTGCTAGCCGATAATACTTTAGGGCAAAGAAAAGCTCAACAAGAGCATGAAGGCCCCAGTGTTTATATGACGAACACAATACCGCCGTTATTGATGATTAGGCAGCCTCTTGAGCTAGGATGGGATACTTTAGGGCATGCTTTAAAACAAGATTATCTAAAAGTCTCTGATCGTCAGCAAGAAAAAGGACTTTATTTTATAAGTTATAGTCCTGAAATAGTCGAAGAGAAAGACAGTGGCTTTTTTGACAAAGCCATCTCCGTTTTTAAGAAAGATCGTCAGGAAGAGCATTACGTCTTAACCGTAACTGAGCAACACTTAGAAACCCAAGTGAGTATCTCGGTTAACCAACAAGAACCGACTACAGAAAATAATGTTAGCGCCTCTTTGCCCTTAGCGGAGGATGCTAATAAACTCTTATTGTTGATTTATAAATCAATGAGCGATAAGCCCCAGCCTGAGAAACAAGAACAGAAAAAAACGGCTAGTCGCCATAAAAGCGATTAATAAAAGCCCTTGCGTATCCTAATCCTGCCAACCGGTATCGTTAAAATTAACTAAACGTCTGATGAAATTATTAAACCTTGTAAAACAAGCTATTTTAACGCCCGTTGGCATACAAGATAGTGATATCGAAAAAATCATGAGTAGATTGCTAAGCTCACCTGTGGATGCGGCAGATATTTATTTTCAGTCCAGTCATAGCGAGTCTTGGGTTATGGAGGGCGGTATTATTAAGGAAGGTAGCCATAATATCGAGCAAGGTGCGGGCGTACGAGCAGTGTCTGGTGAGAAAACGGGCTTCGCTTATAGCGACCGGATTGAATTACCGGTATTACTGGAAGCGGCTAATAATGTTAAGTCCATCGTTCGGCAGGGCCAAGAGGCGCAAGTAGGTCTCAAGCAGGCAGTAAACTGGCCACAGTATTATCCTATAGCCAATCCGTTAAAATCCTTATCCGATCAGCATAAAATCGAGTTATTGCGTAGAGTTGATACAGAAACCCGAAAATTAGATAGTCGCATTGAAGAAGTCATTGTTAGTTTGGTAAGTGCTCATGAAAGCATCTTGGTAGCTAATCAGGATGGTTCTTTGGCGGCAGACATCAGACCATTAGTACGAATGAATGTCACGGTGATCGTTGAAGAAAAGGGTCATCGCGAACAGGGCAGTATGGGCGGTGGCGGTCGTAGTGATTACAGTTATTTTATTGATCAGGATCGAGCACTGGAATACGGCAAGGAAGCCGTAAGACAAGCCTTGGTTAATCTGGAAGCGGAAGAGGCACCCGCCGGCAATATGACCGTAGTATTAGGCCCAGGTTGGCCGGGTATTTTATTGCATGAAGCTATAGGCCATGGTTTAGAAGGTGATTTCAACCGCAAAGGCACGTCTGCATTTAGTGGTCGTGTAGGTGAGCGAGTCGCCTCTGATTTATGTACGGTAGTTGATGATGGTACGTTACAAGGCCGACGTGGTTCATTAAGCATTGATGATGAAGGTACTCCGACAGAAAAAACCGTATTAATTGAAAACGGCATCCTCAAAGGCTATATGCAAGATAAGCTTAATGCGCGGCTAATGGGGGTTAAATCCACCGGTAATGGTCGGCGTGAGTCTTACGCGAGCTTACCCATGCCACGCATGACTAACACTTATATGTTAGCCGGACAGCATCACCCAGAAGAGATTATTCGTTCGGTTAAAAAAGGTTTGTATGCTAAAAACTTTGCCGGAGGTCAGGTTGATATTACCTCGGGTAAATTTGTTTTCTCTGCCAGTGAAGCGTATTTGATTGAAAATGGCAAAATAACCCGAGCCATTAAAGGCGCCACCTTAATTGGTAATGGCCCTGATGTACTCACTAAAGTGTCTATGGTCGGAAACGATCTTGAGCTAGATAGTGGCGTAGGTACTTGCGGAAAAGATGGTCAAAGTGTCCCTGTTGGTGTGGGTCAACCGACCTTAAAAATTGATGGCTTAACGGTGGGCGGAACTAGCGTTTAATTTCAGCTAGGGAGTTCTTTAACTGCGATAATGGCCTATATTTAACCAAGAAAAATGACAGAATTAGAAATAGTAATAAAGATTTATAGAGAGCTGATTGTAAAAATAGGAAAGAAAGGTATTCCCGTTGACCTAAGGACAAAATCAATTGTTGGAACCGTACAGGACGACCCTTTTGACACTTGGATTGGGCTTGAAATTAAAGATGCCTTACCAAAAACCTTTGAAATCTTTCATTCTGGTTCATTAACTACCCCCGACTTAATTATACGTGACAAAAAATCAGGTGCAGTTGTAGGCTTAGAGATAAAAAAGCTAATTCAAAAATCTAATGGAAGCGATTCAAGAGGATTGACAATTGATTACAATAGTTGCCTGCCTTGTGGCTCAACTTTAATTAAAATAGGGGAAGAAGCCATTGTTATCCCTTGCTTTTATTTATTTGCACTTTTGGATATAACAAGCTCTAGCATAGTGACATTAATTGTTTTGGATGGCGATTTTTTAAACTATGACTTTGAGATTCATAAAGAATCCAAATACTCCAATTTCACGGAATATGAGCATGGCCCCTATGGTGAAGGATCTGTAAGACACAGAAAGATGTATACTTATCCCAACCCCTTAAATTCTAAAATTACCGAATTTCATTTAAGACATATTCTCGTCGCCAAGAAAGTTGACTTTGAAAAGATAAAAGAAGATAAAAATATTTCTGAAAAAATTATCCGTACTGACAAGCATGGAAATTCGTTTTTCTATTATCTGAAAGACGAGACTAAAGACTTAAAAAATACCGAAGGAAACCTCAAAACATTGAACGATATATTTGATGCCTGCAAACTACGCAAACCTAAAGTAAGAGCAGTTTCAATTCCTTCAATTCCAAGATTAAAAACTGAATAATTATGTCAGTATTGAAAGAGAAAGATCATTCAGACTATACCTATATGGGCTTGTTTTCAGGTGGTGGTGGGTTAGATTTAGGGTTTGAGAAAGCAGGATTTATTCATACCGAATCAAATGAAATTCTTGGCTGCGCCATTGAAACTCTAAAATTAAACAGACCTAATTGGGACTTGTTTCATGGAGATGTAAGAGAATATACCCCAAGTTTTAAAAAAGGATTAGATGTCTTATTGGCTGGATTTCCTTGTCAAGGATTTTCATTGGGTGGTAACCGTGATAAACATGATGAAAGAAATTCTCTATACAAAGAAGTGATCCGCATAGCTAAAATTATGCAGCCAAGAGTTATTGTAATGGAAAATGTTCTGAATTTAAGAACGATGATGCATCCAGAAACAGGAAAACCTTTTGCACAGCAAATTTCAGACGAGCTTTCAGCAATTGGCTATACAACAAATTATAATTTTTTCAGGGTATCAGAACACGGAGTACCACAAACAAGACGGAGATTTATTTTTATTGCTTATAAAGCGGATACGCTTAAACACTTTAAGTTTCCAAATGCTGAAAAAGATACGACAATAAGAGATTTTATCTTTGAGTTAGGTCAAGATCTTACCGTAAAGCTACCAAATCACGATCCAACGTGGGGGTTTAAAAGCTACGCACATACTGAAACAGGCGAAAACTTTAATAAGGAAGCAATTGTAATACCCGTGAGGCTAAGCAGAACTGCTTCAGAAGGAACACCAATAAGAGGCTTTGACGCTCCTTTCCCTGCCATTGATACGGCTACAGTTTGGGGATGGGCTGTTGGAAATGTAATAGCCAACAGAATAGAAAAAGATAGAGAAAATGCAATGTACGTTAGAAATCCTGAGTCAACAGCAAAGCTTTGGCGGATTAATGCCAGTAAAATAAGAGCTTTTACGGCCAGAGAATACGCGAGAATTCAGACATTTCCTGACGACTGGATTTTTTATGGAAACAACAAACGTGAATTGCAATTACAGATCGGTAATGCTGTGCCAGTAATTTTTGCTAAAAGAATTGCCATTAAAGTAAGGCAAGCATTGGAAGTACTTGATGGGCGCGTAGATAATTGCATTGAAATTGGCGAACAAATGAGCCTTTTTTAGACAATGATTAAAATCATCCGAGCGCAGTATAGTCAGCAGAAAGTTTTGCGATTGTATTTTTCCGATAATTCATGGGGAGATTATGATTTACAAACACTGTGTGACAGGCAAACTGAATTAGTTATTCCTTTGAACGATGAACAGTATTTTAAGACATTTTTTTTAGAGCTGGGGGCGCTGTGTTGGCGTAATGGTTTGGAATTAAGCCCCAGCAATATTCACAGAAAACTTGAAGAACAACAAAATCTGCATTATGAGTCCAATGTTGCTTAATTGAATGATAGAACGCAGTAAATAGACAAAAGATCAGCAGGTTGGGAGCCTTTTCGCAAGATAATGGTACTCGGCATGTTTGTTAAAAGCCGTAATACATCCATTAAAATACGAGATCACCGTGCAAAACCAAGAAGAAATCAATCGATTAAAAAATATTGTTCAAGACTTATTAGATGAAGCCAAAAGCCAAGGTGCGAGTGCTGCCGAAGCGGGACTAAGTCAAGAGAATGGTCTGTCTGTGTCGGCACGCTTGGGTGATGTAGAAACCATCGAGCATCATTGTGGACAAGGTTTAGGGGTTACCGTTTATTTTGGGCAGCACAAAGGTTCTGCTAGTACGTCCGATTTGTCTCCTGCATCTATTAAAGAAACCGTGAGTGCCGCCTGTAGTATTGCCCGTTATACCAATACCGATGAATATTCAGGCTTACCAGAGCAAGAGCGCTTAGCGACTGATTTTCCTGATCTTGATCTCAATCATCCTTGGGATGTGAGTGTCGATGCGGCTATTGAACTCGCCATAGAATGCGAAGATGCGGCACGCTCTTATCATGCCGAAATCAGTAATTCTGAAGGCGCGTCTGTAAATACTCATCAAGGTATTCATGTCATGGGTAATAGCTTGGGCTTTCTTCAGGGCTATCAATCAACACGCCATTCTTTGAGTTGTTCGGTGTTAGCACAGCGTGGCGACAGTATGCAGCGTGATTATTGGTATAGCGTATCCAGAAATGCTCAAAACTTAGAGTCGGCTGTTAGCATTGGTCAAAAAGCCGCTGAACGTGCTCTGCGACGTTTAGCTGGCCGTAGTTTAAGTACGCGGCAATGTCCCGTGCTCTATAGTGCAGAAATAGCATCTGGTTTGTTATCCTCATTTATAGGCGCGATTAGTGGTGGTAATTTATACCGTAAATCCTCGTTTTTATTAGATGCTATCGATAGCCAAGTTTTTCCTGAATTTGTACATATACATGAACAACCGCATTTAATCGGTGCTTTAGGC
>CAIVYW010000471.1 GCA_903910205.1 uncultured Methylococcaceae bacterium
ATAACACATACTTTGATGAAAAGTAGTAAATACAATTTGTCCCTCTTTCATCAATCGATCAAACTCAATCTTTATTTCTTTTCTTTCCCTTGGTATTTTTTGTCCTGTTTCTTTATTTATAAAAAAATATGGATTTGCAATTTCGATTGCCTTGTTGACAGTGTTGTAAGTTTTACCTGTACCAGGAGGCCCGAACAGTATTTGGTTTAATGGTGGCATATTTTTATGAAGACTCGATTTCTTTGTTGAAATATCAGGATAAGATTCAGAGGGCACTGTTATTTTTAAATCGATTAGCTCTAGATCAAAAATAGGTTTGAGTACCTCGGATTCAAAATACTTAAGAGTATTCCCTTTAACTTCCTCAACAGTTGAGTTAGAAGAAGGCATGCCACCAAGTTGGTTTATAACTTCAAACCTACAAGGAACTCTGGGGGAATTTCCTATTCTCTTAAATTCACGAAATGACCAGCCAATCATATGGTCATTAGTTAATTCAATTATTTTATCCTTATTATGAATCGATTTATCAGCACCAACAGTTATTGCTTTATCGTCTGTTAATTGACCAAATAAAACAATTTTTTTATCTCTAACTAAATAAAAATAATCAGATGATTTTATTTCTATAAAATTTTTTCCTTGACGATTATTGATATCGAAACCCATACCTACATAATTGTTCTCCAATAATTTCTTATTGTCATCATCACTGATAGAAGATTTCCCGTGAGCAATTTTCCAAATCTTTGGCATATCATATCTATCATTATTTTCGTGTGTTTCGTTATACATTTACATATCCATTCAATTATATTTTTTATGAGCTAAAGTTACTTTCTTATATAGGATTATTTTTCAATCTACAAAACAACCCAACCTTAGCCATCTGCGCCAAGCTATTGACCTTGCACTGTTCCAAACCTTCATTAGCCACAATAATCGCTAAGGCTTGTGCGCGTGAAACGGCGACATTAAGTCGGTTAATATCCAAGACAAAATCTAAGCCTCTGGGTGATTCTGCTATATCGCTGATGGCCATAGAGATAATAACCACGGGGGCTTCTTGGCCTTGAAACTTGTCGATAGTGCCTATTTTTAAAGTGCTGCCGAGCTTTTCTTTAAGCAGATTGACCTGCATGTTGTAAGGAGCAATTACCAGTATATCGGCATCGGTAATGGGGGCCTTTTGTCCGTCTTTATTGGTAAAGGTGCCGGTTTTAAGTTCAGCGATTAGTTGTTGTACAACCAGCACTTCTTCTACACTGCTTTGGCTATTGCCTTCATGCGCTACGCTGACACTTAAGATGCCATGAGCTTTAGTAATCAAACTGGGTTTAGGGAGGGTGATGGTTTGTTTGCTGTTGTCGGCATCGGCTTGTAATTTACCTTCGTAGACTATCTCAGACAACGGTGCGCACACGTCTGGATGCATACGGTACGTACGTTCCAGAAAGATGCCTTTATCGTCTGGAATAACGGCATGTGCCTTTAACATAAACTCCAAAGCAGAAGCACCCGACAGACCCGGATGTGAGCCTTGTATGGGTTGCTCTAATTGCATTTGATCGCCCATTAGAATGATATTTTTGGCAGCGCCTGATACCGCCAGCAAATTAGCCAAGGCGACTTGACTGGCTTCATCAACAAACAGATAGTCCACGGGCTGTTCATACGAGACATTATTGGCAAAACCATACACCGTAGCGCCGACTATTTGATAATGGTCGTAGGGGTTTGCTTTAGTAAATTTCATTCCTTGCCGATATTCAAACTGTGTGAATTTATCAAACTCAAACTGCTCTTTAAAGTCTTTTTGAGAGCCATAACCACCAATTTTGCTAATGGCTGTCTCGGGTAATTCTTCTATTAAGGGTTTGAGTAAATTCATAATCGCGGCATGACTATTCGACATAACGCCTATGCGTTTGCCTTGTTTTACCAAGGCTTTAATAATGTTCTTTGCGGTATAAGTTTTACCCGCACCCGGTGGGCCTTGTATGCACAAACAGCTTTCATCCATGACTTTAACAGCACCAATAATAGCGGACAGGTAATCGTCGTTATCAGGGTATTGCTGGCGAGAAATCGGCAAAGGCGAGTGCTGCCCGGTAAAGCGTGGCTTAGCTTGGTTAATAATGGTGGCTAATAACTTGGGCAATAGCCGTGTATCAAAATAAGCTTCGGTAATGTCGCAGAGTCTATTTTCTAAGTTATCGGTATTAATACGCGCTTCATCAGCGAATAAGGTCAGCGGTAGCTGTTGTAGTGCGTCTTGTTGGTCGGCATTAAGCACAAAACTGATTTGACTATAATGTGCATCATGCTCGCTTATAGTGATCTTAGTGACTTTTGCTGTGCTGTCTTTAATGGTCGCTGTATCTAGCTTATCGGTACGTAGCGGCTGATCATTTTTAAACAGGGCGACACAACTGATCTTGCCATCATTTTCTTGTTGGCTAGTTAAGCTAAGATCAAAAACTACGCTGTCATCGTCAAACAATTCCGGATCGGTTTTTTCTGCACGTTGTAAATAGGTGAAAATTTTTGGTTTACGTTCACGATCATAAAAATGCAGTAGCGAGACCAGTAACTCTGCCTGTTTGTCTGCTTTTAAATCAGCGTGTGCTTCAAACTGATCAAGTAACGCTTGTTGGCGTTGAATAAGAGCCTGGCGTTTTTGTTCGTTTTCTAGTTGTTTATCTGTTTTCTCTAGCTCTTCTTTAGGAATGACCTCGCCTTCCTTGAAGCTAATATTATTATGTTGCTGTTGCTCTCGTAGCCAAACCACCAGCTCTAAGGTCGATTCACAATCATCAATATTATAAGAGCGGATTTCTTGTAAGGTTGTCCACTGCTGCCAATCAAAGTGCTCAGGATTTGCCAACCAACTTTGATAGCCATGCGCTAGTTCATTCCAGTTTTCTAAACCACCGTGTGCATACCAGTTTTCATAAAAGACGATGGAGTCGCCGCCATTGGCAACTTCTGTGGTGCGCTTGCCGCGATAAAGATGCTCTACATTTTTAATGGAATATTTGGGTTCACCAATTAACAGGCCGCTTTTTACGACTTTATATAAATCCACAAAGACATGATTAGCCAACAGTTCGGCCACTTGGTTTTTTCTGGTTTGGTAGCGGTTAACCATTTTATGGATGGCGGTGATTTCATACGTAGCATAGTGATAAATATGCAGCGTAGGATCTTGAAGCCAGCGTTGATATGACCAATCTATAAAGCCTTCAAAGGCTAGCTTTTCTTGGGCTTGATCATGCGCCCACCAATCTTTAAAAGCATAGTCTTTGCCTAGTGCGGCATTGCTATCTTCAAAACTCACGCCCCATAAATATTCAAGTCCACCGGTCACTAAAGGATGACCTTCAATATCAAAATAAATATCCAGTTTAGAGTTGGGCGGCAAACTTGATAAACCTTTACCATCAGTAGGCTTAAGTACTTCAAAGAGTGGTTTATCTTTACCTCTGGAAGCGAGTTGAATCGCGGCTTGGGCTTTGAGTTTGGTTAAGCTGTCAGAGGCAATGCCTTTGATGTCGGTTTGTTCTGTTACCGCTAAGTCACTTAAGGTATTTATGCCGATGTCTTGTAATTTTTTAATCTGCGACTTACGGATATTGGCGACTAAGGCTAAGCTGTCGGATTGCTCTAATTGTTGTTTAGCAAAACTACTCCACACACCATAATCACTGCACAATGCTAAATCAGGCATCATAGCCCAAGCACTTTGAAAGGCTGTTTGTGCTTTTAGAAATTGAGTTTTTACGTTTAGAAAATAAGGGTAGTAGGCTGCTAATCGGTAAGTTTCTTGTTTTTTATTACCGAGCACCACCACGGCATGGTCTGGCACTTTGCCTTGAGCCGCTTCAAGCATCCAGCTATAGCAACACAGTTGCAGTACAAAATAGCTTTTGGTGGCTAGTGAGAGTTTGGTATCCCAAGCTTCATAATAATAATCACCTAAGTTTGAGTGACCTGCTTTTTTAATCAAGAAGTCAGCAGAACCCGAAAAATTTTCACGTTCCAGATAGGCTTGAAAGATCACTTGATAACCCGCTTGCATAGCTTTTATAGTCTCTGCCGCTCTGGTTTCTTTATTGGTGCTTATCTCGCAAACATTGTCTGCCCCTAAGTCTTGTTTGAATTGTTCAAGATAATTGCCCTCATGTTGCAAGCCTTTATCGGCTAACAAGTCCATCATGTTGTCTTGGTCTTTTTTAATGCCAGCCAGTTGTTCTGGTTTATCTAAGACCAGACGTGCCATCCAAGAGGAGAAAGGAGAACGTTCAAATAAGACTAAATCTGAGGGAGAATAAAGGTAAGCGCTTTGCGTTTTATACATAGATGACTCAAATTATTAGTCTTTTAAAATAACCATCATTAATTTTATGACCGCTGGTGATTTATTGTAGCTACGCTCTGCGTCACACACCCTAGGGGTCACTGCCCACAGTTAAGAGAAAACAGTATAAACTTGGAGTGTTGAGCTTCAGCTATTGCTTTTTAAAACAGCTAAAGCTGTTTTACTCCAAGCAAGCAACTAACTACTTAACTTAATGGCAGTGACCCTAGGGGCGTATGCAATACGCCCCTACCAACCATCACCACAATACCTAAGTTATTAATTTTCTAATCTAGCTTTAGCCGCATTCGCTACATAAGGATCGGGATGCGTTAGTAATTTTTTAAGTATCTTTTTGGGCGTGCTGTAATTATCAGCCAAACTGCCAGCAACCGAAGGGTCTACATGAGTGGCTAGCAGATTAGCTAATTTAATAACATCAGCCTCTTGAAATGATTCAATATAATTAGCAATTGATTGGGCTATTTCTATATCTAAATTGATCAGTTTTTCAAGCATTTCATGAGTTGCATGTTCTCTAAAGGCATTGGATCTCACTAAATTTCGCAATACAGCCACTGACGTGTCTTTTGCTAAAATATCTATCACTTCAACACTTAAATGGTCTTTATAGGCAACATTTTCACGCACAGTAGCAGCGGGATGTCTTGCTGCAAGTAGAAATAACTCATTACTATCGTCGTGATCAGGATAGTTACTGACGATGTTTGCGAGGGCATCATAAGATAGCGGGGCTGTAAAAACCTCTTTGCCATCGTCTGTAGCCTGTAGGGTGAATTTTATATTTGAACTCATTTTGTATTTCTCCTAATGTTATTAACAGCATCAATATATGATTACATGCCTTACTAATTCAGAACTAATGTTAATTTGACACTATATTATATTTAATAATTATGGCAAGGTTTTTCTATGTCAACTTAAAGGCTACCAACTTAAGATGGAGTCGTTGGAGCTTAAGCCGTTCGGTGAACTTGCCGAATAAATGCTGGGATTCGGCCTACCTTTCAGGTTAATCCTGGCATCTGTGCCGCTTTAAGTGGGTAGCCCATTAAGATTAGTTTTTTCATAGTCTCTCTCGATGATGATGTGATTGTCTTAATCGACAGTGCTACTATAAAACCTTATTGCGACAAATGATGTCTTATTGAGTTTACTATAAAAAGATATTCAAAGCCGGATGAGCTTACAGTCCTCGCCCCGCTAGGAGATTCTTATTTTTTAGCTATTTAATATAGCTGGCATAGCATAACGTTAAACTGCTCGGAAAATATTTATTATGCTGAAAAAATCGTTAATCGGCATAGAAAAAACTTTCTAGGCTTAAAAAATAATTA
>CAIVYW010000472.1 GCA_903910205.1 uncultured Methylococcaceae bacterium
GTGGGTTTCATTGTTCATATAAAAGGCCATAAAAGCCATGCGATCGTTAGTCAAGGCTTAGAACTACTTAAAAACCTGACCCATCGTGGTGCAGTTGGTGCTGATCCTTACGCTGGCGATGGTGCAGGCATATTGATTCAAATGCCAGACGCTTTTTTACGCGCCGAATGTGCTAAACAAAACTTAACACTGCCTCTTGAAGGCAACTATGCGGTAGGTATGGTATTTTTACCTAGCGATGCATCCAATCGCGAGACCTGCATAACACTGCTTACTGATATTATTAAGCAAGAAAAGGCCGTCTTACTCGGCTGGCGTGATGTACCGGTTAATAATGAAGAATTAGGTGAAACAGCAAAACAAGTTGAACCTAATATTAAGCAAATCTTCATCGGACTCAGTGACGATAGCACTGATCAAGATGCTTTCGAACGCAAACTGTTTGTTATACGCAAACAAGTTGAAAATGCTGTCCGTGATTTAAATCTTGATCATGGCCATGCCTTTTACATCCCCTCGTTATCAACACGCACTTTAGTTTATAAAGGCATGTTATTAGCAAATCAAGTAGGCTCGTACTACCCTGACCTGCTTGATGAGCGCCTAGATAGCTCAATGGCCTTGGTTCATCAACGCTTTTCTACCAACACCTTCCCAACGTGGGATAGAGCACACCCTTTCCGCATGATTGCGCATAACGGTGAAATCAATACCTTGCGTGGCAATGTTAATGGCATGGCGGCACGCCGTCACTCTATTGCCTCTAAAATTTTAGGCGAAGATGTACACAAATTATGGCCTCTGATTGCTGAAGGTCAATCAGACTCGGCTTGTTTTGACAATGCGCTAGAACTTTTAGTAGCAGGTGGCTATACGCTGGCTCATGCCATGATGTTACTAATTCCAGAAGCATGGGCAGGTAACGTACTCATGGATGAAAAACTACGCGCCTTTTATGAATATAATGCCGCGCTAATGGAACCTTGGGATGGCCCTGCTGCGATTGCTTTCACCGATGGTCGTCAAATTGGCGCCACATTAGATCGTAATGGTTTGCGTCCGGCTCGCTATTTAGTCACCGATGACGATTTCGTTATCATGGCATCAGAAATGGGCGTATTAGACATACCTCAACATAAAATCATCAAAAAATGGCGCTTACAGCCAGGAAAAATGCTGATGATTGATACCCTGCAAGGACGTATCATTGATGATGCCGAATTAAAAGCAGAGTTAGCCAACTTAAATCCTTATTCAGATTGGTTAGACAAGACGCAAATCTTACTCTCTAAGCTACCTGCCGAAGTATCAGCGATGGCACCCGATGCTAATACGCTAATGGACAGACAACAAGCTTTTGGCTATACGCGGGAAGATATAGAATTTATCCTAAAGCCTATGGCACTCACTGGGCAAGAAGCGATTAGCTCTATGGGTATCGATGCTGCGCTTGCGGTATTATCACAACGCCCTCGTATGTTGTACGATTACTTTAAGCAAGGCTTTGCCCAAGTGACCAATCCAGCGATAGATCCTATTCGTGAAGAATTGGTAATGTCATTGGTTTCACTGATCGGCCCACGCCCTAATTTACTCGGCTTAGATGAAGGCGGTACGCATATGCGTCTCGAAGTCGACCAGCCTATTTTGACTAATCAAGACTTAGAAAAAATTCGCCGTATTGAAGCACGTACTGGTGGCGTATTTAAAACTAAAACCTTAACCCTTTGCTATCCATCGGACACGGGCAGTCAGGGTATGGAAGGCGCACTGGACAAACTTTGTTCAGCCGCCAAACAAGCGGTTATTGATGGCAACAACATTCTGGCGCTTTCTGATAGAGACCTAGATGCCGCACATGTCGCTATCCCGGCACTATTAGCAACCTCGGCAGTACACCACTACTTAACCTTGGAAGGCTTAAGAACTAGAGTAGGCTTGGTAGTAGAAACTGGTGAGGCTCGCGAAGTTCATCATTTTGCTTTATTAGCAGCCTATGGTGCAGAAGCCATAAATCCTTACCTAGCATTAGATACACTCAGTGGATTGTGCCCAGATATCGCTGACTTAACAGAATATGAAGCTCATAAACGTTATGTCAAAGCGGTTTCTAAAGGCTTGTTAAAAGTTATGTCTAAAATGGGCATTTCAACGTATCAATCTTATTGTGGCGCACAAATCTTCAATGCTATTGGTTTATCTGAACCCTTCTTAGATCGTTATTTTACAGGCACCACTAGCACCACTGAAGGTGCAGGTTTAGCAGAAGTCAGCGAAGAAACTATTCGTCGTCATCGTCTTGCTTTCGGTAACTCACCGTTATACCGCAATGCCTTAGATATTGGTGGCGAATATGCTTATCGCATACGAGGCGAAGCACATACTTGGACACCAGCAACCATCAGCACCTTGCAACATGCTACGCGCACCAATAACCCTGATCTGTATGCTGATTTTTGCCGTTTAATTGATGAGCAAAACGAATCATTGCTTACCTTGCGCGGTTTAATGACTTTTAAAGAAGATGCCGATGCTGTGCCCTTAGAGGAAGTAGAATCAGCCGCTAGTATCGTTAAACGTTTTGCAACCGGCGCTATGTCTTTCGGCTCGATTTCTTACGAAGCGCATACTAATTTGGCTATCGCCATGAATCGTATCGGTGGAAAATCCAATACGGGAGAGGGTGGAGAACTTCCTGAGCGCTTCAAGCCCTTAGCCAACGGCGACTCTATGCGTTCCGCGATCAAGCAAGTCGCTTCGGGTCGTTTTGGTGTAACTACCGAATATTTGGTTAATGCGGATGATATACAAATAAAAATATCTCAAGGTGCAAAACCCGGTGAAGGTGGACAGCTACCTGGCCACAAAGTCGATGCCGTCATTGCTAAAGTTCGTCATTCTACGCAAGGTGTGGGCTTAATATCGCCGCCTCCTCATCATGATATTTATTCAATTGAAGATTTAGCTCAGTTGATTCATGACTTGAAAAACGTTAATCCACAAGCCCGTATCAGTGTTAAATTGGTTTCTGAAGTGGGTGTAGGTACGGTTGCAGCGGGGGTTTCTAAATCTCACGCGGATCATGTCACCATCTCTGGTTACGATGGCGGTACAGGCGCGAGCCCGATGACCTCCATTAAACACGCGGGCTTGCCTTGGGAAATTGGTCTAGCAGAAACCCATCAAACCTTAGTGCTTAACAAACTACGTGGCCGTATTGCCGTGCAAGTAGATGGCGGTTTACGCACGGGGCGTGATGTAGTCATTGGTGCTTTACTAGGCGCAGATGAATTTGGTTTTGCGACCGCACCCTTGATTGTTTCAGGTTGCTTAATGATGCGTAAATGTCATTTAAATACCTGCCCTGTGGGTGTTGCTACACAAGATCCTGAACTACGTAAACGTTTTACGGGTCAACCTGAACATGTCGTCAATTATTTCTTTATGGTTGCTGAAGATGTTAGACGCTGGATGGCCAAACTGGGCTTTCGCACCATTAATGAAATGGTCGGTCGTTCAGATAAACTGGATATGCAACGCGCCTTATCGCATTGGAAAACGGATGGCTTAGATTTTAGTCGAATTTTCTACAAACCAGAAGTTGATGACGATACCGCTGTTTATCATTGTGAAAGTCAAGATCACGGCTTAGAACATGCCTTGGATCATAGCTTGATTGCAGAGGCTCAACCTGCACTAGAAAAGGGCCTAGCCGTTCAAATCAATACGCAGGTTCGTAACGTCAACAGAACGGTTGGTGCTATGCTATCCGGTGAAGTTGCTAAGCGTTATGGTCACAAAGGCTTACCTGAAGATACGATTGCCATTAAAGCCACGGGCATTGCTGGACAAAGCTTTGGTGCTTTCTTAGCACAAGGTGTTAGCATTGAACTTGAAGGCGAAGGTAATGACTATGTTGGCAAAGGCATGAGTGGCGGACGTATTGCTATTTATCCTCCCAAAGACTGCCCTATTGATCCTGCGGAAAACATTATCGTAGGCAACACCGTACTCTATGGTGCTATCAGTGGTGAATGTTACTTCAATGGTGTGGCCGGCGAACGTTTTGCCGTACGTAACTCAGGCGCTCTAGCTGTTGTTGAAGGCGTAGGCGATCATGGCTGCGAATATATGACGGGGGGTGTTGTTGTGGTATTGGGTAAAACCGGACGTAATTTTGCAGCCGGCATGTCCGGTGGTATCGCCTATGTATTGGATGAATCACGTAGCTTTGATCAATTGTGCAATCTCTCTATGGTAGAACTAGAACCTATACCAGAAGAAGACGATACGCTTGAGCTCCTTGCTCACCAAGGTGGCGATTTAGAAACACATGGTCGCGTACACTTGATGTCCGACATGACTCGTCATGACGCGCAACGTTTAAAACATTTGATTCAAAATCATAAACGTTACACAGGTAGCCCTAGAGCACAACACATATTGGATCATTGGCAGCAATATTTGCCGTTTTTTGTTAAAGTAATGCCCGTCGATTATCGTGCAGCGCTTAAACAAATCCAAGCAGAACAAGCCTCCCTCACTGCGTAACTGTTTATTTAAAGAAGGTATTTTAAAATGGGAAAACCCACTGGTTTTATGGAACTAGCGCGCACTGAACGGAGCTATGAAGCACCGAGTGATCGTATAAAACATTATCGAGAATTTACACTCGCCCCTAGTGACGAGAAAATGGCTGAGCAAGGCTCACGCTGTATGGATTGCGGCATTCCTTTTTGCCACCAAAGCTGCCCTGTCAACAACATTATTCCTGAATGGAATGACGGCGTATTTCACGGCAATTGGCAAGAAGCCTTAACCGTTTTACATAGCACCAATAACTTCCCCGAATTCACCGGAAGTATTTGCCCTGCCCCATGCGAAGCAGCATGTACCTTAAATTTAACCGACCAACCGGTCACCATTAAATCCATAGAACGCGCCATTATCGACAAAGGCTGGGAAATGGGTTGGGTAAAACCGCTGATTCCTGGGCAACGTTCTGGTAAACGCGTAGCGGTTGTAGGCTCTGGCCCTGCGGGCATGGCTTGTGCGCAACAGTTAGCACGCGCTGGACATGATGTGGTGGTTTATGAAAAGAATGACCGTATCGGTGGTTTACTACGTTACGGCATTCCTGACTTCAAAATGGAAAAGTCACACATAGACCGTCGTATTGCGCAAATGCAAGCGGAAGGTGTGCGCTTTAGACCCAACAGCCATATCGGTACCGATATTCCTGTACAAAAAATACTCGATGACTTCGATGCTGTTGTTTTGGCAGTAGGTTCAGAAAAGCCGCGTGATTTAGAAGTTGCAGGCCGTAATGATTTCGAAGGTGTGCATTTTGCGATGGATTTCTTACGCCAGCAAAACAAACGCAATGCCGGTGATACCATCGCAGAAGATGTTGCTATCTCCGCAGCCGGTAAACATGTGGTCGTAATAGGCGGCGGCGACACTGGCTCTGATTGCATAGGCACCTCTATACGCCAAGGTGCCTTATCCGTTGTGCAATTAGAAATTTTGCCAAAACCACCTGAAAAAGAAAATAAATTAACCACCTGGCCAAACTGGCCGAATAAGTTACGTACCACGACCTCACACGATGAAGGTATCAAGCACCGTTATTGGAGTGCCAATACCCAAAGCGTGACAGGCAAAGATGGCGTAATTACTCACCTGAATGCCGTAGAAGTCGAATGGAAACAAGAGGCGGGTCAATGGAAAATGTCAGATAAAGAAGGCAGTGCTTTTGCCTTAGATGCTGACTTAGTGCTATTGGCTATGGGTTTTGTGCATCCTGTACATGAAGGCTTGCTAAAGCAATTAGGTGTAGAACTAGACGGACGCGGCCAAATTAAAGCCACCGAAAAACAATACAGCACTAGCATTAACAAAGTATTTGCAGCCGGTGATGGTCGTCGTGGACAATCATTAGTAGTCTGGGCAATACGTGAAGGCCGACAAGCCGCTAGAGCCGTCGACGAATTTTTGATGGGCTCATCAGAACTACCTAGATAAGCTTTACCCGCTAGAATCTTTATAATAAAGGGTGAATAAACAGTCGTTTTATTCACCCTTTTTTGTGCCTAATGACGGCGGCTAAACTCCTCCAATCCATGTTCATCTTCGTAAATTGAACAACTATAATACCGTTGCTTAACGCGACTCATTAAATAACCTGAGTTCGGGATAAGAATAATGAGACCACTTCTTTAAAACATGAAAGAATATAAGTTGTTATAAAAATATTTATCAGATTTAGAGGTGATCAAACATGAA
>CAIVYW010000473.1 GCA_903910205.1 uncultured Methylococcaceae bacterium
CTAACTTATCAGTAACTTACGGTTGTTTTTAAATGAAATGATAACGTTTTGTTAACAGGGCAACCACCCGTAACTAAAGCTATTCAAGCTCATTGCTCCTCTTACTTGGGGGTATTTTAAAATCTAAAAAACCATCAACTCGGCATTATAGCAAGACATCTCAGGCAAAATTTTTATAATTAGAGTTCACTCAAAAACTCAGAAGCCAAGAATTCAAATAACCTTTGGTGAATAATCTGATGGCAATGTAAAGTTCCATTCTGTCTTGCTTGGATTAATTACTATTGATCTAAAATCATAGACATAACTTCTCATTCAAATTGGTATAGCCCCAGTAGGGGTTTGGATCACGGCCGCCTATGATGTATAAAGCATCATTACTTGAAATGGCGGAGTGACCATGACGACCTATGCTCATTGGAGGTAGTTTTTTCCACTTCATTAGATGAATGTCAAAAGCTTCAACCACATTAAATACCTTCCCATCTGAATTTTCACCTCCAGCAACAATAAAGTAATCCTCAACTATCGCACCTTGTGCGTCCCCTCGTGGAGTTGGAAGTGCTGGACCTTCTTGCCATGATTTAGATTTAGTGTCATAAATATAAAAGTGAGAAATAAAAGAATCAGGAAATTTTTCCCTACCACCCGTTATAAATACTCTTATGCCATCGGTGGCAATTGCCATATGATCATTTTGAAAAGGCATGGGCGTTTCTTCATGCCACTCATTCTTGGCAATGTCATAGCTAAAATGAGATGAAGAAGAGCCTAATTGATTTAGTCCACCAAAAGTATGAATGGTTGTTCCTATCAATATCGTACCAACTGCACCAAGTGCTTTTGGTAAAGGACTTACTTCACCCCAATTATCTTCATTGATGGAATATCTAAAAACCTTGTTACTTGGGACACCTGTTTCTGCATGATCTAAGCCACCAATTACGTATATATAATTACCATAGCTTACTGATGCTAAATGATCGAGTTTGGCTGGAAAATCTTTCAATGAGAACCACTGGTCTAATTTAGGGATATATTTTTCAACAAGGGAAAGACTATCAGGATGCTCGTAGCCACCGATTATATAAATTTCATTATTGGCAGCTACAGAAGCCGTTTCGGTTCGAGAGCTTGGCATAGCTGTCAAGGTTTGCCATTGTTGATTAATCATCATATTGGTAGCCAATAAAATCAATAAGAATAAAAGGCCGATAAAAAAAGCGATGTTTCGTTTCATCTGATTTAGAGACAGGAGCATTTTATATGCTGCGTTAATGGAATAAGACCTAAAGGTATTTTAAGATGAGTTATATTTTTTTACCTCATCATGCTCTGAAAGTACATTGTTTTACTGTGTTAATAATTAATGGTGGAACCAATAAAGTGCTCAATAGTGTATTTCCATCTTCGGTATCAAGATAAATTGATCTATTCTAAAATTTAGTATTTTTATTATTATGACACCTCCCCTCTGCCTGAAATTTGGATTGAGAAAATATTTTTGCAGCAAGTGTATAATTAAGTGTCAAAAAAACTTAAGGACTAAGCGCCATGAAATTCATCTCACAACTTTATTTATCTTTATCTATATTCTTTATTATCCCAAATATGAGCATGGCAAATGCTCTTCCTACGCCTACCCCAACTACAACATATACAGAAGCTAATACTTCAGCCAACTCCAACATGGGTTATGGCGGTGTCAAATGGACTCTAGGCGATAGCCTTGTACCTGAGATTGTAGCAGGATATCGATTTGCATCAGTCACCAACAATGGCGCAACACAAGGTGGTGATTTATCTATGTCTATTAAGATCACCGGCAAAACCGAATTAAATGATTTAATCCATTTGGGTAAATTAAGAGCTAAGTATCTTAATGGTACCGATTATCTTCAAGGTGAAATTGGTGGTGGCTGGGACTTTGCTAACAAAGGCTTATTTGCTGGCGTCAGTGCACAAGGCCCCTTCGTTAATACTGGTATAGATTATGATTTATCGGGCAAAAATGTATTAAGTAAATCTTTCTCACCTTATTTAGAATTTAATTCTTTGGGTATCTATAGTCGACCACAAAAGGTTATTACTACCATCCAAAGCACTCAGTAATTTCAAACAAATCCCCACAACGACTTAAAACTGTCAGAGTGGGGTAATATGTCAAGTAGCTTTTTGTTTGCTCTAGGTGCTGTTATTACTTAGTCTTGCGTAAAGCTCTCACATTAAATGACTGATTTAATCGTTACTATCAATATGATCAACAGTCCTTAACGCCAAATCAAATAACCTCTGGTTGATTACCGCATTCTTGAGCACCAGTGATCCTTAAAAAAAAACAGCATATTTATACTGAAATAAGAATAATTAAGATTATACAAACGAATATCGGTTTTCAATCATCAGAATGAATAACCTATCCCAGTCCTAACCGTGGTGTAATTATTTTGACTTGAAGGCTCATAGGAATATGGAAATGTGCCGGAAGTTGAAGATTTACCATATTCAAAAGCAG
>CAIVYW010000474.1 GCA_903910205.1 uncultured Methylococcaceae bacterium
GGCAACGGTGCAAGATGAGGTATGGAGGCGGCCTTGTGATTCCGTTTCTGGCACGCGTTGTACACGGTGTGCGCCCGATTCAAATTTTAATTGCGAATACACATCGCGGCCAGTAATGCGCAAAATAACTTCTTTATAACCGCCATGATCCCCTTGGTTTTCGCTGATGATTTCGGTTTGCCAGCCCTTACGTTCGGCATAACGTTGATACATGCGCGACAGATCGCCAGAAAATATAGCCGCTTCATCACCGCCTGTGCCAGCTCTTACTTCTAAGAAAATATTGCGATTGTCATTTGGGTCTTTAGGCAGTAATAAGACTTGTAGTTCAAGTTCTAATGCATCGATTTGCGCGTCTGCGGCTAAGACTTCTTCTTTGGCCATTTCTCGAAGCTCAGGATCGTTATCACTGGCCATTTCTTTAGCGGAGCTTAAGTTTTCTTGTGCCAGTTCGTAACGCTTGTAGCAATCGACTAGGGGCGCGATTTGCGCATACTCTTGGCTTAGGGCGCGGAATTTGTTTTGGTTGCCTTGTATTTCCGGTTCAGAGAGTAAGGCTGCGATTTCGTCATAGCGTTCGCACAGGTTTTCTAGTTTAAGTAATATGGATTGTTTCATTAAGATTGCTTTAGTTTAAAAATTTCGCTAGCAGCGGCAAGTAAATCATGGCGTTCGTTTTCAGCGGCGGCTCTGATTTGAGTGCTGGGTGTATGGATGAGTTTATTGGTTAAGCTATGGGCCAGACGATTAAGGGCTACCTCAGCACTGATGCCATTTTTGAGTAAGGCTAGGGCTTTTTGTAAGGCTTCATCGCGTGATTGTTCCGCTTGGTGGCGGTAATCTTGAATTAAGGTTTGTGCGCCTTGAGCTCTTAGCCATGCTAAGAAATAATCAACTTGGGTGTCAATGATTTCTTCAGCTTGTTCTGCGGCTTGTCTGCGCGAGTTCATGTTCTGATCTATAGTGTGTTGCAGATCGTCAACGGTGTAAAGGTAGACGTCTCTTAATTGAGCGACTTCAGCTTCAATATCACGAGGTACGGCAAGATCAACCATAAACATGGGTTTATGTTTGCGTTTTTTAAGGGCGCTTTCTACACGACCTTTGCCTAAGATAGGTAATTGGCTGGCGGTAGATGAGATAACGATGTCAGCTTCTGCTAAGTGCATAGGTAATTCGGAAAGCGCTATGGCGTAACCGTTGAACTGTGCTGCCAGTGTATGGGCTTTATCGTAAGTACGGTTGGCGATAATTAAGCGACCTATACCTTGCTGAGTTAAATGTCTGGCGGCTAATTCAATCGTTTCACCGGCACCTATGAGCAGCGCCGTTTGTTCACTGAGTTTGTCAAATATCTGTTGTGCCAGTTGTACGGCTGCAAAGGCTACCGACACTGGACTAGAGCCAATGGCGGTATCAGTGCGAACTTTTTTGGCGGCGGTAAAGGTATGTTGAAATAGTTTACCTAAGCGTTTGCCTAAAGTGCCTGCATCGTAGGCGGCTTGATAAGCAGTCTTCATTTGCCCTAAAATCTGTGGTTCGCCTAAAATCATGGAATCTAAGCCGCAGGCGACTCGAAAAATATGACGACAAACCGAGCGGTCGGTATGGGTGTACAGATAAGGGGCAAAATCGGTAGGATTGATTTGTCTATTTTGAGAGACCCAATCAATCAAGATTTGTTGGTTGGCGCTAGTCGCTGTGCAATAAAACTCGGTACGGTTGCACGTCGATAGTATAGCGGCTTCATTAATTTCGTTAACTCGCCACAGGTCTTGTAGCGAAGAGGCTAGCATTTCAGCGGGAAATGATAAGCGCTCCCGTATAGAGACCGGTGCAGTATTGTAATTAATCCCTACAGCAAGAAAAGTCATTATTATTTAAGTAGACCTGTGTTGAGTCAGTTATAGTTTATGTGTAAAGCGACATGGGCTTCTGTTTGTTTATTATCAGCTAATAATGGCGCTAGGTATTTTTCTTGAATCCCATAAATTTTATCATGCTTTGTCCCCAAAACCTCGCCGTTCAGGGCGGGGATGTAAGGATGCTCTTGACATTTTTTGCCCATAAAATATAC
>CAIVYW010000475.1 GCA_903910205.1 uncultured Methylococcaceae bacterium
GATCAAACAGTAAGGCAATTAGCAGAGATAGTAAAAATTTCTCTGGAAAAATTATTAGAGCAGTTAAAAGAAGCAGGCTTATCTGCGACCGCGCCTGATGATGTGATTAACGAAGACGAAAAAATGAAATTGCTTGCGCATTTACGCAAGCGTCATGGTAAAGATGAGGGTGAAGCGACCAATTCGCCACGACGAGTGACCTTAGAGCGTCGAAAAGTCACTGAAATCAAACAAGCAAGTGCGCCAGGTAGTACAAGCAAAACGATTAGTGTAGAAGTTCGTAAAAAGAAAACTTACATAAAGCGTGAGTTAGTGGATAGTGAAGTTGCTGCTACACACCAAGAGCCAGTTCAATCGGCTTTAGCTACATCAGAATCTATGGTAAATTCGCCACTAGTAACAGTCGAAACGCTCTTGCCCGTTGTAGATCAAATATCATCGGAGCTATCAAATACTAATGATGAAGAGGTAATGGTTTTAGAAACTGCAGAGATTGAGTTAGCACCACCATTAGTTGATAACGTCGAGACTGATCTAGATGTCGATGCTCAAGCGAAATTTGATGCCTTAAAAGCTAAGGAAGAAAAGAAAATTAAGCAGGAAAAATCCAACAAAATAAAAGAGACTGAAGAAGCCAAAAAGAAGTTAGAAGAGAAAGAACAAAGGCTTGAGGAATCCATTAAAAAGAACGCCGATAAAATAAGACAGCAAGCCGCTGTCAAGCAGGAAACATTGCATAGAAAAAAACAAGACGAAGGCTCATCACGCTCAACCGGAAAAGATGCCAAAAGAGGTAAAAAGAAGGGTAAGCAATCTCAAAGAGCACATGTACAGGCTGAAGGTAAACATCAGTTTGAAATGCCCGTTGCGGCTATGGTTCATGACGTGACTATACCAGAAATGATTATTGTTTCTGATCTAGCTCAAAAAATGAATGTCAAAGCAGCCATGGTTATCAAGCATTTGATGAAGCTGGGTATTATGGCTACCATCAACCAAAGTATAGACCAAGAAACAGCGGTTATTTTGGTTGAAGAAATGGGTCACAAAGCAATTATGCAAAGTGATGATGATCTTGAGCAAGAAATGCTGGCTGAAGCGCAAATAGAAGATACTCGTATCGAAATGCCGCGTGCTCCAATCGTTACTATCATGGGTCATGTTGACCATGGTAAAACCTCGTTGCTAGATTATATTCGTAAAACACGCGTTGCAGCCGGCGAAGCCGGTGGTATTACTCAACATATTGGTGCCTATCAAGTCAAAACTGATCACGGATCAGTTACCTTTTTAGATACGCCAGGACATGCTGCGTTTACGGCGATGAGAGCGCGTGGTGCTGATATTACTGACGTAGTCATCGTGGTGGTTGCTGCAGATGATGGTGTGATGCCGCAAACCAAAGAAGCGGTTGAGCATGCTAGAGCTGCTAATGTGCCTATCATCGTCGCTATCAATAAAATTGATAAACCTGACGCTAATCCAGACAAGGTTATGCAAGAACTGTCGGTGATTAACGTACTAGCAGAAGAATGGGGTGGTGATGTACAGTTCCTTAAGATTTCAGCTAAAACAGGTGAGGGTATTGATGAGCTGATTGAAGCCCTGATCGTTCAGACTGAAATTTTAGAATTAAAAGCGCCTATCGAAGGTGCGGCTTCTGGTTTGGTTATTGAATCAAGGTTGGATAAAGGACGTGGTGCTGTAGCAACGGTATTAATACAAAAAGGTACCTTAGAAAGCGGTCAGATGGTCTTATGTGGCCAACAATATGGTCGTGTTCGAGCCATGTTTAATGAAAATGGCAAAGCTATTAAAGAAGCGGGTCCTTGTGTTCCTGTTGAAATTTTAGGTTTATCAGGCACTCCGTTTGCCGGTGATGAATTTATGGTGGTACAAAACGAACGTATCGCTAAAGATTTGGCCAAGCATCGTGAAGACCGTAAAAAATTCACTAAGCATGCTGCGCAACAAGCCTCTAAGCTGGATGAAGTCTTTTCCAGAATGACGACTGGTGAACTGGCTTGCGTTAATTTGGTGATCAAAACCGATGTGCAAGGTAGTTTGGAAGCATTGCGCGGCTCTTTAATGGCCTTGTCTAATGAAGAAGTTGAAGTTAAAGTCGTCTTCGGTGGTGTGGGTGGTATTAATGAAGGTGACGCCAATTTGGCCTTAGCTTCAGGTGCTATTCTAATGGGTTTCAATGTTCGTGCCGATGCAACCGCTAGAAAACTAATCGAAGAAAAAGGCATTGATTTACATTATTACAGCATCATTTATGAAGCAATTGATGAGGTCAAAAAAGCCATTAGTGGTATGTTGGCTCCTGAAATCAAAGAACAGATTGTTGGTCTTGCTGAAGTACGTGATGTGTTTAAATCACCAAAGTTTGGTGCAGTTGCTGGTTGTATGGTCGTTGATGGTACGGTTAAACGTAACTTGCCTATACGTGTACTACGTAACAACGTGGTCATTTATGAAGGACAGTTGGAATCGTTACGTCGATTTAAAGATGATGCAGCCGAAGTTAAGATGGGTATGGAATGCGGTATCGGTGTAAAAAATTACAACGATGTTCAACCTGGTGATCAAATCGAAGTATTTGAGCGCATAGAAATTAAACGGGAACTGTAAGTTATGGCTAAAGAATTTGGCCGTAATGCACGTGTTTCATCGCAGATACAAAAAGAGCTTTCGCTCATTTTGCAGCGCGATATTGATGATTCTCGTTTGGGTTTTATCACCATTAATGAAGTGGTAGTGACTAAAGACTTAGCTGTAGCGAAAGTCTATGTCACGGTGCTTAATGTTGATCAAGAGGGCAAGCGCGCTAACGTTAAGTTGCTTAATGAGTTAGCCCCGATGATTCGACATGAATTGGCAAAAAGAATGCGTTTAAGGCATATTTCTACGCTACGTTTTCTGTACGATGATTCTTTTGATACCGGTATGCGCGTCTCAGAGCTGTTAAGCGAAGTCATTAAACGCGACGTCGAGTAATCAATGATTGATGTGTTTTCTGGGTGTCTCTATAGCAACTCACGGATGCCACAGTAGTTGGCTGGAAGTCAGCGCATGCTTTTATGAAAGAGGGTTGGTGTTAGCCAATCCTCTGTTTCAACACTATTTGTTTTCAATAGCTAATCTAATCAGATATTGAAAATAACCTCGCTTAAAAAACACTTAAAAATAGAATTTAGATAAAGTATTTAAACTATCTTTTGATTCTAAATAACAGCAAAACTAACAGCTCCTATTATTAATCACTGCTTAAATAGTGGCGATACAAGGGGAAGCTGTACTAGTTTGTATAAGCGTGCTGATTTAGAAAACCCGAATTCATATAATAAATGCACCACCACCTAAAAAGGTTAGATGGTATAGTTTCCGTCAACCAAAACAAAAAACTAAAGAGGTGTCCAATGCGAGCAACATTTACCCATCTAACCCAAGAAGAAAGATACCATATCTACATAGAGCATAAGAAAAAAGTTTCCGCTGGTCAAATAGCCCAAGATTTAGGTCGAGATAAAAGCACGATTACTAGAGAATTGGAACGAAATACAGGCAATCGTGGATATCGTCATCAGCAAGCACATATAAAAGCACAACGACGA
>CAIVYW010000476.1 GCA_903910205.1 uncultured Methylococcaceae bacterium
ATAACTTTCGAAACGTTAAACGTTAGGAACGGGGTTGCAAACCCCGTTCCGCTTGAGCAAAGCGAAGCCGAACCCAATGCCGGTGGGGTTTATAAACCCGACCGAAACGTTTAGATGCCTCAATAACTTTCGAAACGTTCCGCTTGAAATAACGATGAGCGCCCTGCATGGGAACAATTAAATTATTATATTTTCTATCTTTGAAGGCCCTATGAGCACATACCAAGACGTATTAAACCAATTAAACAAAAAACCTGAAACATGGCTCATAACCGGTGTCGCAGGTTTTATTGGCTCTAATCTACTAGAAACCTTATTAAGAAATAATCAGCGCGTCGTTGGGCTGGATAATTTCTCAACCGGCTATGCTCATAATCTTGATCAGGTGAAAGCGGCTGTAACTCCAGAGCAATGGCAACAGTTTACTTTAATAAAAGGCGATATTCGTGACCGGAATACCTGTAGACAAGCCTGCAACTCCATAAGCTATGTGCTACATCAAGCCGCATTAGGTTCTGTACCTCGCTCTATCGTCGATCCTTTTAATACTCACGACAATAACATTAGTGGCTTTTTAAACATGCTAATTGCAGCACGAGATACTGGCGTTAAGCGCTTTGTTTATGCAGCCTCTAGCTCTACTTATGGTGACCATCCTGATTTACCCAAAGTAGAAGATAACATAGGTAAGCCATTGTCACCGTATGCGGTGACTAAGCTGGTTAATGAGTTATATGCTCAGGTTTTTGCTACCAACTATGGTTTTGAGTCTATCGGCCTTAGGTATTTTAATGTGTTTGGGCCACGGCAAGATCCAAACGGCAGTTATGCCGCTGTCATACCTAAATGGATCGCAGCCATGATTAGCAATACACCCACTGTCATTAACGGCGATGGCGAAACCAGTCGAGATTTTTGTTACATAGACAATACCGTACAGGCCAATATTCTAGCCGCAGTAGCAGGTAAAGGCGCGACTAACCAAGTCTATAACGTAGCTGTAGGTGAGCGCACCAGCCTTAATCAATTATTTGAGCTAATCAGAGCGGGGCTTGAAAAGTATTATCCGCATTTAAAAGAACTTAAACCGCTATATCAACAGTTTCGTGCAGGCGATATTAAACACTCTTGGGCCGATATCTCCAAAGCTAAAAACTTACTGAAGTATAGCCCTAGTCACTCTATCAGCGCAGGTATTGAACAAACGCTGGCATGGTATACCAAAAACAGTATTAGCTGATTATTAAAACTCACATGAAAAAAATTCTATTGGTATTTGGCACGCGCCCAGAGGCTATAAAAATGGCTCCATTGGTTAAAGCCTTTCAGGCCGAACAGCACGCGTTTGAAACTAAAGTGTGCGTGACTGGACAGCATAGAGAAATGCTAGATCAAGTTTTATGCTTATTTGACATAAAAACAGATTTTGATCTACAAGTAATGCAGCCTAATCAAGATTTGTACGACATTACCAGCAACATACTCATCGGTATGAAAGCTGTTTTTAAAGCTTATCAACCCGATTTTGTTTTTGTACATGGCGATACCACAACCACGCTAACCGTCAGTCTTGCCGCTTTTTATGAAAAAATAACCGTAGCTCATATTGAAGCAGGCTTAAGAACCGGCAACCTTTACTCGCCTTGGCCAGAAGAAGCCAATCGCAAACTGACCTCGCAAATCACCTGCTATCACTTTGCCCCAACCGTACAAAGCCGAGACAATTTACTCAAAGAAAATGTCGCAGCAGATCACATTATCGTGACTGGCAATACTGTCATTGATGCCTTACTGTTAATGAAAAACAAGCTAGAAACCGACACGATCTTTTGTGCAACGGTTTTTGAGGCTATTAAGCAAAAAGGCTTTGATCCAACAACAGCAGAATTTATCTTAGTCACTGGCCATCGACGTGAAAATTTTGGCCAAGGCTTTATAGATATCTGCACCGCCTTAAAAACCATTGCCTTAGAAAGACCCCATATTAATATCGTCTACCCCGTACATTTAAATCCTAATGTCCGCAAGCCCGTTAATGACTTACTGGCTGAGGTAAGCAATATTTACCTTATTGAGCCACTGCAATACGAAGCTTTTGTTTATTTAATGAGCTTAGCAAAATTAATCATTACCGATAGCGGTGGCGTACAAGAAGAAGCACCCAGCTTAGGTAAACCAGTACTGGTGATGCGAGATAGCACCGAGCGGCCCGAAGCCGTCACTGCCGGCACTGTTAAATTGGTAGGCACTTGTACACAACGCATCATTCAAGAAACTAATAACTTATTAGATAACCCAACAGCCTATGAATGTATGACTAAAGCGCATAACCCCTATGGTGATGGCAAGGCTTGTGAACGCATTATTACTTTTATGAGAGACCTAAAATGACATCAATAAAAAAAGTCTGTGTCATTGGCCTAGGCTATATTGGCTTACCAACAGCAGCCATAGCCGCACAACACGGCATACAAGTCTACGGCGTTGACGTTAACCCTAAGGTCGTAGATACCATTAATAAAGGTGAAATCCACATCATCGAACAGGGTCTGCAAGCCTTCGTTAAAGACGGCGTTGAAAAAGGCACACTCAAAGCCTCGTTGACCCCTACCCTAGCCGATATATATTTGATTGTAGTGCCTACGCCCTTTAAGGGTAATCACGAACCCGATATATCCTTTGTTGAAGCGGCAACACTAGCGGTTATGCCTTTTTTGAAAGCCGGTGACACGTATATTATTGAATCGACCTCTCCGGTAGGCACCACCGAAAGAATGGCAGAACTGATTTTTAGGGAACGGCCTGAACTTAAAAACACTATTTACATCGCTTATTGTCCAGAGCGGGTATTACCAGGCAATGTCTTGCACGAACTGATCTATAACGACCGCGCCATAGGCGGCATAAATGAGGAATCAACCCTTAAAGCCATAGAATTTTACCAGCTGTTTGTCAAAGGCGAATTACACAAGACCAATGCCCGTACTGCAGAAATGTGTAAGCTCACCGAAAACGCCTCACGCGATCTACAAATTGCCTTTGCCAATGAACTATCCATCATCTGCGACAAAGCCGACATTAATGTCTGGGAACTGATCCACTTAGCCAACAAGCATCCGCGCGTCAATATCCTACAACCCGGTGCCGGTGTCGGTGGACATTGCATTGCTGTTGATCCTTATTTTATTGTTTCAGACTATCCCAGAGAATCACGCATTATCGGCGTAGCGCGTGAAGTTAATAATTATAAAGCCTTCTGGTGCGCAGAAAGAACCAAAACCGCCATGCACGACTTTGAGTTAAAGCACGGCCATAAACCAACCGTTGCCCTAATGGGTTTAGCCTTTAAGCCAGACATCGACGATCTGCGCGAAAGCCCAGCCAAATACATCGCCCAAAAAGTCATGCAAAGTGAACAAAACAACTTTTTGATTGTTGAGCCGAATATTAAAGAACACTCTATTTTTAAGCTAACCGACACCCATGAAGCATATGAAAAGGCCGACATTATTGTATTTTTGGTCGCTCATAAAGAATTTAAAGAGCTAGCGTATCGGGAAGATAAAATGATTTTGGATTTTGCAGGGGTATTTAAAGAATGCCCGTAAGTTAAGGTAAGCCCAATAATAGTCCGTAGATTAAGTAATAAACTTATGGCTATGCATAATTAAAGTATGTCTATACGTAATACTACTGTTGACGAACAAAGCGCCGCTACTGATAATAGCCACAGTATTTTTATTTATCTTTCCTACGCTCTGAGCTCTTTTTTATACGACTGACATCCAATGCGTAATATCATAAATACAAAAAGAAAATTAATCACTTTTGACTGGGCTATAAAGCGCTTATTACGCAGTAAGGCTAACTTTGGCATATTGGAAGGCTTTTTAAGTGAACTACTTAAAGAAGATATAGTTATTCTGGATGTACTAGAAAGTGAGAGTAATAAAGATAATAAAATCGACAAATTTAATCGTGTTGATTTAAAAGTACGCAATAGCCAGCAAGAAATCATCATCATAGAAATACAATATGATCGAGAATACGACTATTTGCAGCGCATCTTCTACGGTGTTTCAAAAACAGCGATAGAGTACATGCAAGAAGGAAAAGCCTATACCGGAATAACGAAAGTTATTTCCATAAATATTCTTTATTTTGATTTAGGTAGTGGCACAGATTATATCTATAAAGGTACGACTCGATTTATAGGTTTACATGATCATGATCTTTTGGAACTGAACGAAAAACAAAAACAACTCTTCAAAAAAGATAGCATAGAATCACTCTACCCTGAATATTATTTGATTAAGATAAACCGTTTTAATGACATCGCCAAAGACACCTTGGATGAATGGATTTATTTCTTAAAAAATGAAGAAATAAAAGAAAATTTCACCGCAAAAGGTTTAAAAGAAGCTGAAAAAAAATTGAGCATTATGGCGTTGCCTGAAGAGGAACAAAAAGCTTATGAACATTATAAAGATGACTTGCGTTATCAAGCCAGTATGTTTGAGTCTTCTTTTGGTGATGGTTATCACGAAGGTGAGGCTATAGGAATAGATAAAGGAATTGAAATAGGGTTTGAGAAAGGAATAGAACAAACAACAAAAAAGATAGGCTTAAAATTGATACAACAAGGTGCCACCCTTGAAACCATCGCGACTGTGACTGGGTTGAGTGTCTCTGCGATAGAGCACCTTATTAGCACCGAACCATAAAGTCAAAAAGAAAATTAATAACCTTGGACTGGGCGATGAAACGCTTGCTGCGTAGCAAAGCCAACCTTGGCATACTCGAAGGTTTTTTAACCGAATTGCTGGCTACCAACTTAAAGCGGGGCAGTTGGTTGGGCACTTGCTTTTCGTGCCTTTTTCATGCCGGTCGGGGTTTGCAACCCCGACCGAAACGTTTGGATGTTTCAATAGCTTTCGAAACCTGAGTGACGGGATTATAAACTCCGTCACGCTTCAGGTA
>CAIVYW010000477.1 GCA_903910205.1 uncultured Methylococcaceae bacterium
AAATGATCTCTGCCATCAGCAAAGGTGTTGAAGTGGTTACCAATGGCGGCATTTTAGGTAAAGTAGCTGATTTAGATGAAAACTTTGTCAAACTTGAAGTGTCTGACAATGTTTTTATTCAAGTACAACGCCAAAGCATTGAAAGCATGATGCCTAAAGGTACGTATAAAGCTATCACTAAAAAAGTAGTCATTAATAAAGTTTAATGAGATAAGCGTAGGCTGGGTAATCGATGTAAAGACTAAACCTTTACGTCGAAACTAGGCGTGATTTAACGCCGCACCCATCTTAGGACCTGCTGCAATTATTGGAATAACACATGCAAAACCACTTCCCTCTTTGGAAAAATATTTTAATCCTTTTTGTTTTTGGCATAGGGATTATTTATTCGTTACCCACGCTATACGGCGAAGATCCCTCTGTTCAGGTCTCCTCAACCCAAACTGAAGCCATTAATCAAGGTCAGGCCGGTAAAATAGAATTTGATCTTAAAACAACAGGCATCAGCCTTAAAGCCTTCGAATTTAAAGACGGCCATGTTTTAGCCCGCTTTAATAATACTGATGATCAGCTTAAAGCCGCAGATTTTCTTAGAGACAGCATGGGCAGCAATGTTACTGTTGCTTTAAATCTTGCGCCGACGACGCCACAATGGCTACGTGCTTTACACGCCAATGCCATGTACTTGGGTCTGGATTTACGCGGTGGGGTGCATTTTCTACTGGAAGTGGATATGGATGCTGCGGTTAAACAAGCAGAAGATCGTTATAACGATGATCTACGTCTAGCCTTACGTAGCGCAAAAATGCGTTATCAGTCGGTCGCTAAAGACAATGGTTATCTTAAAATAACCCTCAATAGTGCTGACGATAAAGCCAGCCTGTTTACACTATTAGAGAAAGACTTTCGCACGTTGGAAGTGACTGAACCCGAAGATAAAAATCAGGTTTGGTTAAAAATATCCGACAAAGAAGAGCGCGAACTTAAAAAAACCGCGGTCGCGCAAAACATGACCACCTTGCGTAATCGTGTTAATGAATTAGGGGTCGCAGAGCCCGTTATTCAACAACAAGGTGAAAACCGCATCGTGGTGCAATTACCCGGTGTGCAAGATACCACACGCGCCAAGGAAATTTTAGGCACCACGGCGACCTTAGAATATCGCTTAGTTGATGTTGAACATGACGTACAACAAGCTGTCGCAGGACATGTGCCGGTCGGTAGTCGTTTATATTATGAAAGAAAAGGCGCTCCTATCTTATTAGATAGACGCGTAATTGTAACTGGCGACCAAATTGTAGATGCCTCGTCAGGTGTCGATCAAGACGGCAGACCGTCGGTGAACATTTCTTTAAATGGCGTGGGCGCGGCGAAGATGGCTAAAACCACTCAAGTCAGTGTCGGTAAGCCTATGGCCGTAGTGTTTATTGAATATAAAATAGACACCAAGCTGGTTGATGGTCAAAAAGTCCGTCATAAAGAAAAAGTAGAAAAAGTCATTAATGTCGCAACTATTCAAGGCGTATTTAGTAAACGCTTTCAAACCACCGGTTTAGATAGCCCACAAGAAGCTAGAAACTTATCCTTGTTATTAAGAGCGGGTGCTTTAGCCGCTCCCGTCGATATCGTTGAAGAGCGCACCGTAGGACCAAGCTTGGGTCAAGATAATATCGACAAAGGTATGTTGTCGTTTGTGGTTGGTTTTGCTTTGGTTGTCTTGTTTATGGCGGTTTATTACCGTTTATTCGGTATGATCGCTAACTTTGCTTTAGCCTTTAACGTGGTTATCGTGGTGGCTATTTTATCCATGCTACAAGCAACGCTGACCTTACCAGGTATTGCCGGTATTATCTTAACGGTAGGTATGTCAGTTGATGCCAACGTCTTAATCTTTGAGCGTATTAAAGAAGAGCTTAAAAATGGCAATACACCGCAATCGGCGATCTTTGCCGGTTACGACAAAGCCTTTGGCACTATTCTTGATTCGCATTTTACTAACTTAGTCGTCGCCGTCGTGTTATTTGCTTATGGTACCGGTTCGGTTAAAGGTTTTGCCGTCACCCTGATTATCGGTATTTTATCCTCTATGTTTACGGCGATTACCGGAACACGGATGGTTATTAACTGGGTCTACGGTAACCGTAGAGTCGAAAAATTATCAATTTAAGGGTAACGATTCACCTCCCCCTTTGAAAAAGGGGTATTTGAGGGGGATTTATCTAATAAAATCTCCCCTAATCCTGTGTGATGGAACTTAAGTTCAAGACTGAGAAGATTAACAACATGAAGACTATTAATATAAATTTTATAGGTAACCGAAATATCGCCATGCTGTTTTCAGGCATATTGATGGTGCTGTCCATTATTTCGCTATCGACACGCGGCTTACAAATGGGCATCGATTTTACTGGCGGTACCTTAATTGAAATCGGTTATCAAAAAGCTGCTGATTTAACGGTACTACGTAATACCTTAGATACCGAAGGTTTTAACGATGCCACAGTACAGAACTTTGGTACAGCAAAAGATGTACTGATTCGACTAAAGCCACATGATGGCGTCAGCAGTGCTGATCTAAGTACTAAAGTATTAGACGCTATTAACAAAACCACTGCCGAACCTGCTAGCATAAGACGCGTTGAATTTGTCGGCCCACAAGTCGGTGATGATTTAGCTGAAGATGGCTTTTTGGCTCTATTATATTCAACCATCGGTATTTTGGTTTATATCGCTTGGCGCTTTGAATGGAAGTTTTCTACCGGTGCGGTAATTGCCACCTTGCATGACGTTATTGTCACCTTAGGCTTATTCTCGGCTTTAGGCTTAGAGTTTGACTTAACCGTGTTAGCGGCAGTACTGGCTTTGATTGGTTATTCTTTAAACGATACTATCGTGGTTTATGACCGTATTCGTGAAAACTTTCGCTTATTAAGAAACACCTCTACCGAAGAGATCATGAACATTTCGGTGAATGTCACCTTAAGCAGAACCATCATGACTTCTTTAACGGTGATTTTGGTCTTAGTGTCTTTGTTTTTCTTAGGCGGCGAAATCATCCATAACTTTTCTATCGTCTTATTATTTGGCGTGTTTTTTGGTACTTATTCATCTATCTTTATCGCCAGCCCTATGGCGTTGATTTTAGGCATCAGCCCTGAAGATTTAATGATACCGGTCAAAGAAGGCGCTGATATCGATCATAGACCTTAACAGGTCGAGTATCTGTCATTTGGAGTTCAACAGCTGCAGCGGTTGCTTGAAAACAGCTAAAGCTGTTTTACTCCAGATGATGTTTAAGCGGGACGGAGCTTGTAGCCCCGTTCCAAACGTTTGATGCTGTCTTTATCTTTCTACAATGCCGGTCGGGGTTTGCAACCCCGATCGAAACGTTTAGATGCACCCAATCGGCGTTATATAAACAAAAGTAGACATGTCTCTTCGGTGATCTTTCAAAGATCTGCAAAGAGAGCCATATCCGCTACTGCTTTTTGATATAATTTCTTACCATCCAATTAATAAAGAAAGCATCATGCCGCCCCACTCGTAGCGGCTAAACTGAATGGCACTAAATTAATCTTAATCCTTCAAGTGCTACTCTAGCGTTAATCCGCTATAATTATCCATCTTTTTTATCAACTCGGAGTTTTACCTCAACATGGCAATAGAACGCACTTTCTCAATCATTAAACCTGATGCTGTCGCAAAAAATGTAATCGGTCAAATTTACAGTCGTTTTGAAAGCAATGGCTTGCAAATCGTTGCTGCAAAAATGTTACATTTAAGCCAAGCACAAGCTGAAGGTTTTTACGCAGAACACAGCGAGCGCGGCTTCTTTAACGACTTAGTGGCTTTTATGATTTCAGGTCCTGTCATCATGCAAGTATTAGAAGGCGAAAATGCTGTCCTTAAGCATCGCGACATTATGGGCGCTACTAACCCTAAAGAAGCCGCTGCTGGTACTATTCGTGCGGACTTTGCGTCTAGCATCGATGAAAACGCTGTACACGGTTCTGATGCAGTAGAAACTGCTCAAAGAGAAATCGCTTATT
>CAIVYW010000478.1 GCA_903910205.1 uncultured Methylococcaceae bacterium
CCAAGAAAGGCAAGAAATGAAAAAGGAATCTAAAACCGACAAAGTTGTAGATAAAGATATCAAAAAATTGGTCAAAGATCAGAAGAAAGATGTGACTGCATATAAAAAAGAGAAAGATTGCAGTTCTTCAATGAAAGCACACACTAAAAAGAAATAAGATTACCGGTAAATATCGGTATAACCGGAGATTTCTAAATGTCAACTACCGCGAATAATATGATCATTGCTGCTATGCGAAAGGTTAACATAGTTCAAGCAGGAGAAACCCCAACACCAGATGATATGGACATTACATTGCAAGCATTAGATGCAATGGAAGATTCCTGGTCAAATGATAATATTCAAATATATACCATTAGAGAAGCAATCTTCTCAGTTCAGGCCGGACAACAATCCTACCAATTGGGTCCATGTAAGAATATAGTATCATTCAGTAATATTATTCCCGGATCGGGTTATGTCAATGGAACTTATGCAAATGTTCCTGTTATCACTTTAACTGGAACAGGCGGCGCTGGATATGCAACCAATACATCCGGTATTGCAACAACTGGAGGACAAGGAGCATTTGCCACTGTAACAGTAGCCAACAATTCAGTAACCTCAGTAACAATTTCATCAAACTTATCAGGGCCAGGAGATATAACTCAAGGTGGTGGTTTTGGTTATAATACTGGAGATTTAATTACTATTGATACTTCCCAACTCGGTGGTTTTGGATCTGGATTTACTGCACAGGTTGCAGCAACAACTGGCGGCGATTGGGCAATAGAACGTCCACTCAAAATTGAAAAAATGAAAACTATGTGGTTAGTTAATTCGTCTCTGTATGAATTAGATTTAGATATTTCACCATTGAACTTTCAACAATTTGCTGATCTACCATTAAAACAGTTAGTTAATTCATTTGCATTGAATTTTTATAATGATAAGAGATCTCCAATTTCAACAGTTCAGTTGTTTCCTATTCCATTGGTAACAATGAATTGTAGAATGTTTTTAAGACAACCGCTAATTAATTTTAATGATCTGAATGAAATAGTAGAATTTCCACCCGGTTATGAACGAGCATTTATTTATAATCTAGCTGTTGAAATAGCACCTGAATTTGGTAAAACTATACCACCAGAAGTTCAATCAATTGCGACTACTTCATATAATAAAGTAGCAGCTATAAACTCAGTTCCAAGATATATGAGTGGTGATGGTGGATTATCAAGAGCAGTTCATGGAATCAATCCATTGAATCCAGTTTATACGATATGGGCCGCGGGA
The DNA here is from genome assembly GCA_903910205.1 of uncultured Methylococcaceae bacterium. Lineage (GTDB taxonomy): Bacteria > Pseudomonadota > Gammaproteobacteria > Methylococcales > Methylomonadaceae > Methylobacter_C. The sequence goes on from CAIVYW010000478.1 coordinate 1,276, forward strand.
GCGACCATATAATGTTTATATGCGCGACGGTGAGTATCAAAAAATACTTAATAATTATTGGATGAATAGATTCAATAATAGACATAATTTAGAAGAGAGATATGGCAGAAAAGAAAATCAAATTCCCAAATCAGTTTCTCGGGCCGAGCTATTCAGGTCGAGTAAAGCGAGCAAATGCAGAACGAACGGTCAACATGTATCTGGAACTAAATCCAATAAAGACCGGAGCTAATCAAGAACCAGGTGTTTTAATTGGAATGCCAGGATTAGATGTATTACATCAAATTGATGGCGGACCTATTAGAGGACTTTATACTGATGCATCAGGTGATACGTTTTATGCTGTATCAGGTTCAAGCGCATATCGTTTTAGAAACAATTCAAATATTCCAAATGATTTTTTAGGTAATGTAG
>CAIVYW010000479.1 GCA_903910205.1 uncultured Methylococcaceae bacterium
ACTTGATTTTATTGATGCTGATCTAGTCATTGAAAGTCCTTATAGACTTGATATTCAAACTGAACGTAATGGTGAAATACGTCAACAATCATTTGCTTATGTATTTGATTTTCTGGTTGTGCTAACCGTTGTTTATATTCCGAACGATACAGCGCATATTATTAGTTTCCGCCCAGCAAAATGTAGCGAAAGAGAGATATATTATGAATGGCTCGAGAATGACTTTAATGAGTAGTCAAGAAATGAAAGTATTACGTGACAATCAATTATCAAAAACGGACCTAGTTTATTTACATCAAGCTAAATTGACTAATATGGAACCTGAAGACGATGAGGATTCACCAGATGCGTCTATCTTGATGAGACAAGAAATAGAAAAGAGAAAAGTCGGCCGTCCTGCAGGTACAGCTAATAAAGAACAAGTTGCTATTCGTTTAGATAAAGATATTTTAACCGCATTTAGAGCCACTGGAGCCGGTTGGCAAACCCGTATGAATGATGCATTAAAAGAGTGGTTGAATTCACACTCAACGATTTAAGTTTAAAAACAGCGGTATGATCAAAATATTCACATGAAAATCGGCATACAAACTTGGGGCTCTAATGGTGATATCAGACCTTTATTAGCACTTGCAGATGGTCTACAAAAGCAGGGGCATCAAGTCACTTTGGTAGTGAGTAGTATTGATAATCAAAGCTATCAGCCTATCTGCGAGCAACTGGGCTTAGCTTATCGACAAGTGCCAGAAGTGCTTGATTTTGATATGCAAGGTTTTGCAAAGCGCTCCTTTAAGATGCATCCTTTGCAATGGTTAAGAGCTTTATTAGATGAAGCCTTCTTTAGTTATGAGGCTGATATTTATGCAGCCGCGCAGCAGTTAGTCGCTGAAAATGATTTCGTGATCGGCCATCACTTTTTGTATCCACTAAAATTAGCCGCCTTGCAGCAGCACAAATCTTTTATCAGCGTGATGTTTTGCCATGCGGCTGTGCCTAATCCTGCCGTCCCACCGATTAGTTTTCCTGATTTAGGCGCTTATTTTAATAAACTCAGCTGGGCTTTATTGGATACTGTCTTTAATTGGACGCTCAAGACACCTTTAACGCGCTTATGGCTAGAAGTCGGTGTGCCGCCACCTAAAAATGTTTTGTCCGAATTACTGACCTCGCAACAGTTAAATCTAGTAGCCGTCGATCCTTTGTTCTGCCCTCATTCTGAGTTATGGGCATCGAATCATCAGGCTTGTGGTTTTTTAAACCTGACAGAGGATACTCAGCACTGGAATTTTCCTCAAACCTTGACTAATTTCTTAGCGAGTGGCTCTAAGCCTGTTTATATGACCTTTGGTAGCTTGCAAGCTGCCGTACCTGAATGGGCGATGGATTTATTTGTTGAAGCTGCTAATTTAGCAGGTATTCGAGCTATCATTCAAAGCAGTTCTGAGCGGTATTTGGCTGATACTCAATTAGATAATATCTATTTTATCGACAAGCATCCGCATCAAAGAGTCTTTGAGCACTGCACTGCCGTTGTGCATCACGGTGGAGCAGGCACAAGTCATGCCGCTACTCGTGCCGGCTGTCCCTCAATAGTCGTGCCGTTTATGGATGAACAACTCTATTGGGCGAAGCAATTACAAGCCTTAGGTCTAGCAGGAAAGCCGTTGCCTGCTAAAAAAGTAACAGCCATGACGTTAGCCGCTGGCATTAGATCCGTGTTAGATTCAGTCGCTATGGCTGAAAAAGCCCAACAAGCGAGAATGATGATGCAGCCAGATCAGGGGGTAGCAAAAGCGCTGCAATTAATTTCAAGGGCTTTAAAGATATAAGCGAGTAGATTGAGTTAACAGCGCTATCGTTAACCCAACATTGGCTACCATTTTAAGACGGAATCATTTAGCTTAATCGTTCACTTTTAGATAGGCTTCCCCTAAGCGCAGACAAAGGGTGAAGCCGAACTACGAACTACGAACCAAAAATGGAGCCTCAACAAATCGATAGGTCATAGCTGAAATAACAATTAACAAAGTCCCACATAGCGCAGTTGCCAATAAAAACGCGGGAGGCTGTAATTCAGATATAAAACTATATCTATTGATGACATGAAATACCATATATATCACTGCGCCTTGCAGTAGATAAATACTATAACTAATGGTACCCAGCAATTTGGCTGGTGTAGAGGTGAGTATTCCAAACAGTGGATTTCCGTAAACGACCAACATAAAAAATAAGAAAAATAACTCCGCTTTAAAGTGCATCACTTGATACGCTAATATCAATAATAGGCAGGCGATTAGAGAGCACCAACGAGTCATCACAATAGTTTGTAGACTGAAATTCTGCACTAAATAAGCTGCGACCATACCATAAGCAAATAACTTTATATTGGTTACATCGGGCACCAAAAATCCGTAACTCACTATAACAACAATCATTAAAAAGAAACTGCGCCCACGCCAGAAGCAGGCTAAGAGAGGCAGGGCAACATAAAAAGCCCATTCATAAGCGAGTGTCCAAATAACCCCAGCATCCATAGCATAGGTATGAAGGGCTTGATTTATATCCGGTTGTTTTAAAATACCAAAGGCCAGCCATGACAATATATTCTTACTTAGAATGATGGGCTGCTCAAAAAGCTGGAAGTCCTGCACCGAAAACGCCAGAATTATAATGATGAATACATGAAAAAAATAAAGTGGAACTAACCTGTTGATTCTTGATTTAAAGAAATGAGTCGTATTTATTTGTCCATTCGAGGCAATCACTTTGGTCCAAAAAAGAAATCCGGTAATCATAAAAAATAGCGATACACCCACACTCGCTGCAAAATGATATAGAGGATATTCTTCCGTAATATCCCAACTTCCTGTGCGGAAATATTGCTGACTGATCGCAGCATGATGAAAAAAAACACCAAGAGCAAGAAAGCCCCGCAAGCCGTCGATCGTTTCAAATTTAGTTTGGCTATGAAGATTAGATTGAGTTTTGTAGAAATGGCTGGTTTTGAGCAATAACCAAGCAACACAGATAAACCAAATACTTAGCGTGATATACGGTATTAAATTATACATAGATTCAATTTTGAAAAATTTTAAAGGATGGGTTGTAATCAGTACTTACGCCAAAAATCAAGCCTGCTTATTTCTTGGGTTCTTAAAAACTGGGAGCACCAATCTAGGCTTAACGTTTCAGGGAATTTAAAGCATCACGGTAGCGACTGAAGCACTATAACAATAGACTGCATATCGAACCTTGGAAATATTAAGCACGTTAAACTATATATTCTATCGAATATGAGAAATGTACAGCACATTGAGCTATAGCTACTTCAAGTCTAAGAAAGCTATAGCACGTTGCGCCATATATTTACCAAGCGCACAACATATTTAATACAGCGTCGTTTAAGATATCAATGAGATAATATCTAAGCAAGCTTGCAAAACTTAACTTAAAACGCCTAAATAGCTCTAGTAAATGAACTGCTTTTTTTGTAGTATCACATAACACTAAACTTGAAACAATGCGTATTAATACTGACTTGTTTAACTACTGTTATGGCGGGGGAATAGTTTACGAGGTTAATCAAGACGACACCATCAAGTGATTTTTTAACATAAGCGCCCATTTCATCAGTCTAAAAATGAACCTAAAATATCTCACTACCTTATTTTTCATCAGCTTACTCATGTCTGCTTGCAATTCGCCTATAGAATACTGCGCCACATCAGAAACAGAACAAGCACTAAATAACTTACTGACTGAACAAGCGCTTCAATTAACCTCAGCAAAGAAAAATGATTATTACGATGGCGCAAGTATTTTTGGCGCGATAAAAATCAAAGCGACCTTAGCCCAAGTTCGCATTAGCCTTGAAAATATCAAAAAAGTAAAACAAGATGCAGAAGGACATAAAAGTAGTTGCTCTGCACAATTAAAAATTACCGTACCACCGCCTATGCTAAAGGATGTTGATTTAGTCCGAAACACTCAGCATCAATTAAAAATTATGCCCTATGCTAAGCAAGCACATATTGATAATGGCAATAATGTATTTGTACAGAATATTGATTATTTAGTACTAACGCCTAAAGGTCTAAAAACAACCACTGTTGAATTTGAAAGTATTCATTTCGCACATCTACTCGATGAAATCGTCACGGCGGTATTGTTAAAACCGACTTTAGATCTTAAAACATCGGGAGCTTCTGCCGTTACTATGCCACTAAAGCCCCTCATTACTGAGGCTGAGCAATCTGAAGTTAATGTAGAAAAAACCAATACGGTTATCAATAAAGATAACGTCAATTTAAACCTAGACTTAGCAGTAGAGAAGCCTGTTGAATTAGAGGTCAAAAAGCCGCCAGTACCTCCAGAAGTTACAAAAACACTAGCCGTAGAGCCGCTCGCTAAGCAAGTTGTGCCCAGTTTTAATTGTGGTATAGCGACTAAACCTACTGATATGACCATTTGCAATACGATCAATTTAGCCCGTCTAGATAATGAAAATATGCAGCTTTATAAAAATGCTAGGGCTATCGATCCTGTCATGACTAAAGATATTTGGTTCACTTCAATAAAAGCAAAATATGCGTGCAAAACAGCAGTAGACTGTATCGCCAACGTGTATAAAAAATCAATACGAGATTATGATTGCGTCGCTAATAAAGACAAAGCGAGCTGTAAAGTCCTAGCGCTAAGACCATAGCTATAGGTAACTCGCAAAAAATAAAACCCAAAGTGTGACGGAGTTTATAACCCCGTTACTCACGTTTCGAAGTTATCGAAATATAAACGTTTCAATCGGGGTTGCAAACCCCGACCGGCATTGTCATCATCGCAATGTGGTAGGCTTAGCTTGATGCGTATGGGTTGCAAACCATCGACCTGCATTGGTCGATGCGTTAAAGCCATAACAATACCTTACCTCATTGACGTTTTTAATCTTGGCACCGCTGCCAGTAATTTCTGGGTATAAGTGTGCTGGGGCTGCTGGCAAACTTGAGCGGTACCACCTTGTTCTACGATCTTACCTTGATACATCACCACCGTTTGATCACTTAAGTATTCGACTACGCCTATATTATGAGTGATAAATAACAAGGTGAGCTTACGTTGCTGACGTAAGCTTAGTAATAATTGTAAAATCTCAGCTTGCACAGAAACATCCAAGGCACTGGTAATTTCATCACAAACGATGAATTCTGGGTTAAGTGCCAGCGCACGCGCCAAGCCTATACGCTGACGCTGTCCGCCTGAAAACTCATGAGGATAACGCCATAAAAAATCTCTATGAAGCTGCACACTTTCTAATAACTGACTTGCCAGTTCGATACGATGTTCATGGCTGTCGCCCATGCCGTGAACTTTCATAGGCTCGGTCAAAGTCGTTTCTATCAGCAAGCGTGGATTCAATGAGGACTGTGGATCTTGGAAGGCAATTTGCATCTTTTGCCTTAAGGGTCGTAATGTCCGTGCAGACAGACCTATCAATTCTTGACCACGAAACTTGATACTGCCCGATGTCGGTGCTTCTAATTGTAATACCGCCCGACCTAGGGTAGTTTTGCCACAACCAGACTCGCCCACTAGGGCAACGATTTGACCGGGAAAAATATCTAACGACACCTGATCGACTGCGCGTACATAATCAACCGTGCGCCGGAATAAGCCTTTATTGATAGGGAAAAAGACTTGAAGATCACGAATACTGAGCAATGGCGCTGCCGGGCTCTCTAGCTCTAGTGCTGCTTGTAGGCTAGGCTTGACTAAATTTTCAGGTAATGCCGCAAGCAACTGTTGAGTATAAGCATGTTGAGGCTGATGCAACACGGAAGCACAACTTCCAGACTCAACTAATTTACCTTGCTGCATCACCCCCACCCACTGCGCCATCTGAGCGACTACGCCAAAGTCATGAGTAATAAATAGCATACTCATACCAGTATCCTCTTGTATCTTGCGCATTAGCTTCAAAATCTCGGCTTGTACCGTGACATCAAGAGCAGTGGTCGGCTCATCAGCAATCAATAATTGCGGCTCACAAGCCAAGGCCATCGCAATCATTACCCGCTGACGCTGTCCGCCGGACAGCTGATGTGGATAATCATGAAAGCGCCTGGAAGCATGGGCTATTTGTACTTGCTCCAAGACATTAATAGTGCGCTGCTCTGCTTCTGAGTCGCTGATATCAGGATTATGTGCATACAAAGCTTCGGTGATTTGTTCACCGATGCTTAATACCGGATTAAGTGAGGTCATCGGCTCTTGAAAAATCATGGCTATTTGAGAACCACGTACCGCACGAATACCGGCATCATCTAAGGTTAGTAAATCCTGATCATTAAATAAGATTTCACCTGAAGGATGCGTTGCAATACCCTGTGGTAACAAACGAATCACCGATAAGGCACTGACTGACTTACCACTACCCGATTCACCCACCAAGCAAAATGTTTCACCTTTAGGAATGTTAAAGCTGATATCGTCTACCGCTTTAACTTGCCTAGCACCTGATTGTAAATAAGTACGTAGATTGCGAACTTCCAGTAAGGACTGACTCATTATTCTAGTCCTGAATCATCTGAAAGCTTAGGATCAATAGCATCGCGAAACGCTTCGCCTATCAAGTTATAGGCGAACACCGTCATAAAGATCGCCCCTCCTGGAAATACCGCCATCCACCAATTAAAACTTGAAGATTTGACCGCTTGATCAAGCATTTGTCCCCAAGACGGCGCATCAACGACGCCTAGCCCTAAAAAACTTAAGGTCGCTTCTGACAAAATAGCGCCGGCGATACCAAAACTAACCGCTACCAATAAAGGTGCAATACCATTGGGCAACATGTGTCTAAACAAAATAGAACTTAAGGGTAAGCCACTAGCGACTGCGGCTTGTACATAATCTTGCTTACGTAGTTTAAGAAATTCTGTACGTACATAACGCGCATAACCTGACCAGCCGGTGATGCCAATAATCACCATCATCATATACAAACTACGCCCAAAGAAGGCCACAAAAGTCAGTAACAAAAACAGCGTAGGAATATCTTCAAATATCTCGACTAAACGCATCCCCAGCATATCAGCGATACCCGAAAAATAACCCATTAAGCCACCGACTATAACACCGATAAATAAGGCGATGCCTGAGGCAATCAAGCCGATGCTTAAGGCAATACGACAGGCATGTATCATCCGACTTAATACATCGGCACCATTTTCTTCGGTACCCATCAGATGTAAATGGCCCGTGGTTTCAAAAGGCGCTTCTAAGCCTTTGCTGACTAAATCACGTAAATAATCAGTGGGCGCATAAGGAATGGGTGGCATGATACGCCAATCCACTTGCGTGTAAGCTGGACTACGAAAATCATCATAAATGACCAGCTTAGGGGGACTAACGTACAAATTGACTAAAACAGCCGCAATCATAGCGCCCAATAAAAATAAAGCGATACGCTGAGCGGCCCTGATTTTTAGTTTATACACCAACAGCACTATAAAGAAGCTTGCCAATACCCACGCATCTTCTATCGACAAATAATGTAAAACCGGCGCAGACACGACGCCGTCTTTACTCATTAATAAAGGCATGGAGTTAGCTAAAAAAGGCGCAAAGACCGCCGCAAATACTAATAAGCCTATCCACGCTAAACCCACTTCAACACCCACACCGTTGCGCGTTTTACGCCAGACACGAGCCGCGTAAGATTCACCACTGAACACAACTTTAATCATAACTAACCCTAGGATCGGCCAAGGTATAACAAAAATCAGCTAGCAAATAACCAATCAAGGTTAAGAAACCACTCACCCAAGTGATAGACAGCACCAGTTCTCGATCACGACCTTTAACAGCTTCTACCGCCAACTGCCCCATACCATCAATACTAAAAATATGTTCTACAATCAAAGAACCCGCTAACAGACTCGGTAATAAACCCGCCGAGATAGTAATCAGCGGTAACAAGCTGTTGCGAAACACATGCCGCCATAACACCTCATGCTCTGCTAAACCTTTGGCTCTAGCAGTACGGGCATAATCAGAATGTAAGTTTTCTAATATCGAGGTACGCGTCAGCTTCGCTAAAGCGGCAAAACCGCCATAAGACAAACACAAGACCGGCAGCACTAAATGCCATAAGCGATCTAGCAAGAAACCTCGAATAAAACCCGATACCCCCCAATGCGGTAAAAAAGGCATATCTAAGGCTTCTCGACTACTAATACCTGAGGTTGGAAACCACTGAAAATGCTGCACATTAGCGAAAAAACCTAATAACAACACACCCGCTAGCATAGTAGGAATAGACCATAAGGCCAACATCGACATGCCCATTCCAACATCAAAACGGCCACCTCGATGCGTTGCTGACTTCATGCCAACAAAAATAGCAATCAGATAAGTGACTGGAATAGTCACTAGATTCAGCAATAAGGTAATGGGGATACGTTCGAGCAATATATCGGCGACTGGTCGTCCATATTGAAAACTAGTACCCAAATCCATGCCTTTACTAAAAGAAAACTCACCTTGATGGCCTTGCTCATCCATCACAAAACCGATAGGTAAAACATTATTTAACCAATGCAGATATTGCATGGCTGCCGGCTTATCCAAACCATAACGTTTATTATAATAATTGAGTAGCGCCTGCTTTTCTTGGGGCTTCATATCCATACCACCGACTAAAGTCTGAGCACTGATACCACCTGGCGACATAGCCATCACCGTAAAGACTAAAACAGTAATACCCAATAGCGTGGGAATCATCAACAATAATCTTCGTAACAAATATATCAGCATAATAGCGACCGCTTATTGGGTATATTTTTGTTGAGCTTTAGGCACATAGTTTTCTAAGGGCAATAAGCCAAGATTCAAGCCTAACTTAGTCATTTGCAGATTATGGATACGCTGATCAACAAATAACAAGCTCTTACGACGCATTAAAAAGGTGTAAGGCTGATCGTCATAGATAATACGTTCAGCTTGCTGCCACAACGGCATCCGTTTACTTTCGTCAACGGTAAGTCGTGCTTCATCAATCAACTGATCTAAGGCTGAATTTTTATAACTGATGTAATTGTCGCCATTGCTAACCGCCTGAGCAGAATGAAATATCTGATATAAATCGGTTTCTATACCGCTAGTCCAGCCTAAGGTAATGGCATCAAAGTCTTTTTTATCAAGATTTTCCAGCATGACTGGCCATTCTTGTGGAAACGGAATCATCTTGATCCCTGCTCTAGCGTATAAATCTTTTAGTAATAGCACCATACGCTTGGTATCTTCATTAGATTCTAAATAAGTCAATTTGAATTCAAAAATCTGACCGGCTTTGTTTTCCAATACGCCATCATGATTACGATCTTCATAACCGGCCTCTTTAAGCAATGCCTTGGCTTTTTCTACATCAAATCGGTAAGCTTGCAGGCTATGATCATGCTGTTTACCAAGGTTACTAAAAGGACTCAACGCAGGTTCAGCATAACCCAAAAAGATATCATTGATAATCCGATTAACATCAGTCAGATAAGTCATCGCTAATCTGACACGTTTATCTGCAAAGCGTGTAGGCTTAGCTGAGCGATACTCATTCCAACCGATATAACTGTAGCCGACTACTGGCGGCATATATTCGAAGTTATTACTCTTTTTGGTGATTTGCTCATCATTTTTTAGCGTTTGATATTCCACAGGACGCGCCGCATAACTATCAATATCACCATTACGGTAAGTGGTTAAGCGAGCACTATCATTCTGTATGATTTTCCATAAGATGCGATGATAAGACGGCTGTACATCACCCCAATAATGATCATTACGCACTAACTCTACACTGCCCTTATCGGGTGACCAACCCTTTGCATCTAGCAATTTATAAGGGCCACTACCGAGTAATAAGCCCTTAGATTCATTAAACTTTTGCGGTTCTTTAAAATAGGGTTCATAAAAATGCTGAGCTAAAATCGGCATACTACCTGCTAACGATAAAGCCTCAAAATAAGGTTCTTTGAAAGTAAACACCACTTCAAATTTGCCATTGGCCTGTACCGTTTTTATTTTTTCCAAATAAGCTCTATCTCGTGGTGCCTGTATGACGTCAGTCATAATAAAATTAAAGGTAAACACCACATCATCGGCTGTTAGCGCGATACCATCAGAAAAATGCACATCATCACATAGTTGAAAACGTATTACTAAGCCATCGTCACTCATGCTCCAGTTTTTAGCGATTAAACCTTCCCAATTTAAGGTATCAGGATTACGATTAATCAAACTTTCTAATACGTAACTTTGCACACTGCCTGCATAAGCATCGGTAGAAACCAATGGTGTAATCGTTTTTAAATGCGTAGCAAATGCCTCTACACTCCAATCACCCTGAGCATAATCAACGAGATGAGTCGCATCGTTAGCACGCTTAAAAGCTAAGGCAACCTCTTTGGAGTCTATTTCTTTTACAGACAAATCAGTTTTCACTACACCAGAAACCAGCGTACTTCGTAAATCGCGCAACTCCTTAGCTTGTTCAGACATCGTCGTTTCCATCGCCGTAAGCTTCAACCATTGCCGATCAATCTGGTACATAACCAGTAATATCGAGAGTATCAGCGTAATAAGTAATAAAAAAAGCAGCCAATCCCAGGTAGTTATTTGTTTTTTCATGATTTTTTGATATAGCTAAAAGATTTAATAATGATCTATTTTTGATGCTGGAGGATAGCACAAAAACGTCCTAAAAATTAAAAGCACTAACAATTGTTACTAAAAAACCTGCCAAATGACTCAGCTTTACAATAGACCCTAGCAGTTAAAGCACTGACAAAGTTCTGGACTTCATTACAGGGATCATAGATACTTGGGCCATTTCATCAACTAGCCATTATTAATAAGGAGTATGGTTTATGGGTTTCATGCAAGGTAAGAAAGTATTAATTGTAGGTTTAGCGAGTAATCGTTCTATTGCTTGGGGCATAGCCCAAGCTATGCATCGCGAAGGCGCTGAATTAGCCTTTACTTTTCAAAATGAAAAGCTTCAAAGTCGTGTCGAAGAAATGGCTAACCTTTGTAACTCTAAAATAGTAATTGAATGTGATGTCAGTATTGATGAACATATCGATACTGTATTTTCAAAATTAGGCGAGCAGTGGGATGGCCTAGACGTTATCGTACACTCGGTTGCTTTCGCGCCCCGTGATGCGCTAAATGGTGATTATGTTGATGTAACTACTCGCGAGAATTTTAGAATTGCTCATGATGTCAGTTCATACAGCTTTACGGCATTAGCTAAAGCAGGACGTACAATGATGCAAGGTCGCAATGGCTCATTGTTAACCTTAAGTTATTTAGGTGCAGAACGTGCTATTCCTAATTACAACGTTATGGGCGTTGCTAAAGCGAGTTTAGAAGCCAATGTTCGTTATATGGCAGTCGCCTTAGGAGCTGAAGGCACGCGCGTTAATGCTATTTCAGCTGGACCCATCAGAACATTAGCGGCATCAGGCATCAATGACTTCAAGTCTATGCTCAACAAAGCCGCTGATACTTCTCCACTAAAAAGGAATATTACCATAGAAGAAGTCGGTAACGCCGCTGCATTTATGTGTTCTGATTTGGCTTCTGGTATTACTGGCGAAATAACCTATGTGGATTGTGGTTATAATATTGCAGGCTTAGCAGCTAGCTCATCGTAAATTACCAAAAATTATTCATAAAAAAAGGGAGCTTAAGCTCCCTTTTTTTATTGACTCAATTAGACCTTATTGCGTCTGGGTTTTAGCATTGACGGTTACATCAGCTTTACGTTGTAAACTATTTAATGTTTGATTAAATTCAGTTTGACCAAAAGCATTAGCAATATTTTTCTTCGCCAATTCTAGCTGTTTTTTATCATCTTCAGCCAATGTGCCTGCGGTTACTTTGGATAAGCTCACAACCAGCCTTTCGCTAGTAGGTAAGAGGACATTAAATATAGTTGGTTTACCTTGCACAGGTTTAGCCGCCTTAAAAATAGCGTTACTCAGTAATTCAGGAAGTTTGTTTTTTCCACGAACCAAACCTTTTTCTGTCTTAACAGATAGATTGTTTTCTGTCGCTATAGCCTGTATTGATACGCCAGTCTGTAATCTCTCAATTATTTCCTGCACTTTTTTATCTGCTTGCAATTGAGATTTTTGTTTTGTCAATTCTGACACGACGTCCTGCCTAACTTCACTCAGTTCACGCTTAGTAGCGGCCTTATGCTCTAAAAGTCGAACCACAACCAATCGCCCTGCGCCTAGTTCTACGGGCGCACTATTATTGCCCTGCAATACTTCTTCAGAAAAGGCAGCACTACGAATTTTATCTTCAGCGGCAATGCCATCACCTTTATCTTTAGTAAACAAGCTTGATTTTTTAACTGCTACACCTAAATTCGTCGCTACTGTTTGCAAACTATCAGGATGTTCAAAACTCATTTCTGTTAGCTTTTCGCCGGCTTCAAAAAAAGCATTTTCAGCTTGAGTTTTTTGATACGCTTGAATGACATCATTTTTTACACTATCAAAAGGTTTAACACCACCGGCCACTAATTCCGTTACTTTAATTAAATGATAACCAAAGGCTGATCTTACTGGATTTGATACTTCGCCTAACTTCAAAGTACTAGCGGTATCTTCAAAAGATTTTTCCATTACTCCAACATTAAACAAACCTAAATCGCCGCCTTTTTTGGCTGTCAATTTATCATCAGAAACTTCAGCCGCTAATACAGAAAAATCCTTACTCTGTAGTTCGTTTTTAGCTTTTATAGCTTTTTCCAACGCTTCTTTCTCAGTGACTTTGTCATTAATGATGAATAAGATGTGGCTTATTTTTCTACGCTCAGGATTAGTAAACAGCTCTTTCTGATCATCATAATAAGCTTTTAATTTATCATCACTCAACACAACCTTATTAACAATATCATCGAGTATTAACTCAACATACTCAACAGACATTTGCTCGAGCATTTGATAAAGCGCCTGATGCTGCTGATAATAAGTTGAAATTTCTTCATCAGTCGGCTTTTCTGCCGATGCCTGTAACGGTACGGTTACAAAATCAACATCCCGCTGTTGATTTTGTATTTTGAAGAATCCTTCAACATCATATTGGGTAGAAAAACTACTATCAATAATACTATGCTGAAACTGTTCCATAGTTAGCGCATTTTTAATTCTGCTTACAAATTCGCCAGAAGAAATCCGTTGCGAACTCAGTAATGCTTTATATTGTTTATCACTGAATTTACCATCTACTTGAAAATAAGGTAGCGACTTAATAAATTCACGCGCGTCCTCATCTGTTATAACAAGCCCTTCAGCATGTACATATTGCAGTAACACTTCATCTTTTATTAGTTTTTGTAATGCTTGTGTCTTTAACGTTTGCTCATCAACACTTAGACCTTGAAGATTCTGACTATATTGCTCATAGGCTTTGTTAACATCTCGCTGATAAAAATCCCTATCTCCGACTGACGCAACAGAAGCCTCTTTTCCAGTATCCAAATAATTATTAATTCCCCATAAAGCAAAGGGTACACAAATTAATGTCAAGATGACCCATGCAAGGGCTCCTTGTGATTTTTCTCTTATTTTTGTCAGCATAGATCATTCCTAAAGAATCAATTGTTGAGCAAAAAAAAACCCCGAACCAACGGCTCAGGGTTTTTTTAATTTGGCGGAGTGGACGGGACTCGAACCCGCGACCACCGGCGTGACAGGCCGGTATTCT
>CAIVYW010000480.1 GCA_903910205.1 uncultured Methylococcaceae bacterium
ACTCCAGCTGAATGGCGCTGTCCCATTTTTTATACTGGAACTGATATTTCTATCTTTCCATATTTATCCAAAATTTTTGCACCTCCACCAGTGGCTGTTTGGTAGACCATGCTGGGTGTTTTATAACTCAATGATTGATGGAGTCGTTCTTCATTATAAAATACGAAATAGTCGGTCAATCCCAGTAGCAAGCGCTGTACGCAGTCATACTGTTTCAAATAGACGTCTTCATATTTAACCGTTCTCCAGAGCCTTTCGGTAAAAATATTGTCCAGAGCTCGGCCACGCCCATCCATACTGATCTTAATGTCGTTTTCAATCAATATTCCAGTAAATACATCACTGGTGAATTGTGATCCCTGGTCGCTATTGAAGATTTCAGGCGTGCCGTAAGCCCTGATGGCATCCTCCAAACAATCCACACAGAAACCAGCATCCATAGTATTCGATAGCCGCCAAGAGAGTACCTTACGACTATACCAATCGATGATGACCACCAAATAAACGAAGCCATGCGGTAATCGTATATAGGTAATGTCTGTGCTCCATACTTGATTAGGGCGAATGATGTCGACGCCTCTTAACAAATAGGGATAAATCTTGTGCTGCGGATGCGCCTTACTGGTGTTGGGTCCAGGTGCCATACCGACCAAGCCTAGTGTTTGCATTAAGCGCTGAACTCGCTTGCGATTAACCTTGTGCCCAAGGCCACATAAGTATTTCGTCATACGCCGCGAACCATAAAAGGGATGTCGCGTATATTCTTCATCAAGCAACTCTAATAATAAGCTTTCATTTTTATCAACGCTTTTCAATACACGATTTTTATGGGCATACACTACGGAGCGATTAACCTTTAGCAACTTGCATTGCAGGGATAGCGCCAGCGTCTCATCTTGCGCTATCCACGACTGTCGTTCTGCTATAGGCTGAGTCCAGACTTTTTTTTTAGCCAATCCAATTCCATATTTAGCTGCCCAATTTTGGCATACAGACGATCCGGATCGTTCTGGGTATTGGTAAGCTTCGGCCCTCGTTTAACATCAAACAGGCTACCTGCATTATCCATTAACTCCTTTTTCCATTGACCAACTTGGGTAGGATGCACGTTGTTATCCTGTGCAATCTCGTTAATCGTCTTTATGCCTCTAACAGCTTCCAAGGCAATCTTGGCTTTTTGAGACCCCGTAAAAACCTTTCGTTTGCTTTCGCTCATTTTATGCTTCTCAATTTCAACAGAGTATAGCTTAAACCATTGTCCTGATTTCTGGGTCCACTATACTAACCCAGTAATGCAGCACTTATATTCGTAAGCACTGAGTACCGAGCGCCGGAAAAGATTCTGACCAACGCGGGTTGTGGTTTGGACTGTTTTGTTACTTCCGGTGTAATCAATGAATTCATTTAGTTCAGAAGTATCTTTATCATCTATCGACAATTCATCTATTTCAAATGCACTTGTTGCTTTTTGCACCTCATTGGCGAAGCGATCCCAATCTGATTGCATTTCTTCCCACATAGCTTTATCGGATGATGACGCGCCTTTTAAACCGCTACGTCCTGTAGACGTTATGGCAGGGTCAAGACTGGCAATATTAACCAACTTCATAGCTAATGCTGATGGCGTTCTACCAATTATTTCAGCACATTTAATGATTTCTGGATTGCGAGAGTGCATTTTTCCAAATGGCATTTGACAGTAAAGATTAAAAGCAATCAGCAATTGATCGCGAGACCAGTTAATTCTAGTTGCCATTAGATGCCTGTTTATCGTTTACTGAAACCCTTGTCAAAATATGCGGAATCATAATTTTAGCAACTTCTTTAATCATTGGAACAAGCGCTGCTTGACTAAATTGTTGGTAAGCTTGTGTATCAGAGACTCGAATCTTAAAGCTATCAGGAAACCCCATAAGCCTTGCACATTCACGAGGCGTCAATCGACTGGGGCGATTACCTTCGCCCTGTGAAACCAAAATTTCAGAGCCGTCCTTATGGTATCTTGCTGACAAGGTACGAGCTACGCTATCAGCATTCACTAAACCAAAGCCAAAACCATTACCAGCCGCACGGTGTTTTGCGGCATAAGCCTGAAGATAAGTCCATAAATTGGCGGTTAAAGTATATTTGCTATTAATAATAGCCTGCGTACCAGTCGTGTAGGGGTCTTCTGGTGTTTCACTGCCATCCTGTGGATGTAATATGCTGGACAATCGCGGCCCAACATCAGGTATTTGTAAATCATCCCAAGTGAAGTCGGTCTTGTCACGAAAGCCCATAATGATAATGCGTTCCCGATGTTGCGGTACAAAGCGCTGTCCATCAATGACTTTATAATGCACCTCATAGCCTAGTTCATCCCGTAGTGTTTGCAGCATCACTTTAAAGGTATTGCCTTTGTTGTGAGAAAGCAGATTTTTAACATTTTCCAACATAAATGCTTTAGGCCGTTTAGCGGCAATAATGCGAGCAACATCAAAAAAAAGCGTGCCTTGAGTTGCGCATTCAAAACCATGTGAACGTCCTAGAGAATTTTTCTTGGATACACCAGCAATACTAAAAGGTTGACAGGGAAATCCAGCCAGCAATACGTCATGGTTGGGGATGTCATTTTCATCGACATTGGTAATATCGCCGACAAAAATATGATCGGTATCGTGGGGGAAATTGGCTAAATATGTTTTTTGTGAGAACGCATTCCATTCGCTGCTAAATACACAATGACCACCGTGGGCTTCAAAACCCAGCCGGATGCCACCAATTCCAGCGAACAGGTCTATAAAAGTAAAGGGATGATCACCTGTTGATTCTGCATCGACCAAAGGCAATAAACGCTGACGAATAGCATCGGCTAAATAGGCAGGAGGTTCGTTATAACGAACCTCCCAGCGGCGAACAGTGCGAACATCTACATCAAGAAGTGTGGCTATTTCACTTTGAGTATAGCGAATACGTGCTTGGCGTAATAAGTCGAGCGGCTGAACTGGATACATAATGCCTTTTTATCTAGGAATATTTTCGGACATTATGCCCTATATAACTCCCTATATATACGGCATCTATATTGTCATCAAACCAAGACAAGCAAATAGCTTCGATATACCCTATGCCGGGAAAAAATAAAAACCTCGTAAACCCTCGCAGCGCGCTGCTGTATGGAGGCTACGTTATTTGCAAACATTTCATTTCAAATCAGCCGGATGAAACATAGTTGACTCTAAGCGGGGCGGATCAAAATCAATATCAGCACCATCTGGCATTGCCAGTAACTCAGCAATATTGGCTTGATTTTTATGTTGCTGTATATAGTCGGTTAATATTTTAACGATAGCTTCTTGAGCATTATGATA